>NZ_VPDB01000081.1:0-11754 GCF_013417925.1 Acinetobacter sp. YH12218 | reverse complement strand
TAATTCAAGTGAATTTGTTTGAAAGAAGAACTTTAAAAGCTTTATTTTCACCCGATAAAATACCCATAAAACAAGAGGAAGCTCAAATGAGCTTCCTCTTGTGAAAAATTGTGGGACAGCAGTGGCCTCAGCATCCTTTTTCCAGTCATTCAATTTTTAGCTTAAATTAGGCCTTCAACCACTTCTCAGCTTTAGCCTGATCTTCAACTTTAAGTTGAACTTCCGTCAATTCTGAACCTGCCGCTTTCACTTCAAAGCTCATCAGTTCATCGTGGCGGAATGCTAGTACGGTATAAGTTCCGTCTTGCTTGGCATATTTTTCTGCCAATTTAACCGTCGCTTTTAAACCATCAATTGCAATAATCACATCATTTGCAGACAAGCCAGCTTTTGCCGCTGCACCATCACGACGAGCAGACTGAACCAACACACCTTCAGGCTTATCCGCCAGTTTTAAACCAAATGGCAAGGATTTGTCATTTTTTAGCGTATAGCTTAAGCCAAACTCTGGGAACAACTGATCTAGCGGCAATTCATCTGTAGTATTAATCAAGTGATTGATTTGTTCTAACCAATCATAACCTGTTAATTCATTACATAAATTGAAAATTGTCCGTTCATTGACTTGAATGCCATTTTGCGCATTTGCATATAACTTACGCATTAGGGCATCAAGACTTGAACCACGTAGGCGTAAACCAAGATCTAAACACAGCGCCACGAGGCAGCCTTTGTTGTAGTAACTGGTACCTGCGTTATTTGAGTTTTCATCCTGACGGTAGAATTTCACCCATGCATCAAAGCTTGATTCAGCCACAGTTTGAATCTCACGACCCGGATTTTGCAAATAGCGATCAATTTGTGCTTTTAAAAGCTTGATATAAGAATCCTGATTAATCACACCACTACGCAGCAAAATCAAATCATCATAATACGATGTGAAACCTTCAAAAATCCAAAGCAAAGAGGTATAGCCTTCTTTGTTGAGGTCATAATTCACAAATCTTTCTGGACGGATAAATTTTACCAACCATGAGTGGAAATATTCATGGCTGCATAACCCTAAGAAACGTTGATAATCTGCCGATGGTTCTACAGGTTCATTGGCTTTTGGTAAATCATCACGCGGGCTAATTAAACTCGTACTGTTTGGATGCTCTAAACCACCATAGCTATTGGCCGTTGCCATGGTCATAAAGGTATAGTCTTTAAATGGCGCCGAACCAAACATTGAAATTTCAGTCGAACAAATTTTTTCAATGTCTTGCTGCATACGCTGCGCGTTCATAGCATGTTTGCCCGACACCACAAACTCATGCGGAATGCCGTTGGCTTCAAAACTAAAACGGGTTTGTTCCGCCAGTTCAAACGGTGCATCAATTAACTGAGCATAGTTATCTGCATATAAGGTATAACGACCTTTCACTAAACTTTTTGACTTTAATCCAGTCGCAAGTTGGAAATGCTTTAACTCGGGTGGCAAGAAAACTTCAACCTCAATGGCTGTATCTTCTTGGTCAACTAAACCTAAACATGCGCAAGCTGGATTGACATATAAACGGCTTTGATCGACATAAGCACCACGGACCGATAAATCGAAGGCATATACATCATATTCAACCGTGATCAACTCATGATCTGTATTGAATAAACGCCATTTATTTTTTTCAAATTTCTCAATTTGTAACAAACGCCCATCTTCATCATATGCTCGAACGGCTTCGATATGCTTCGAAAATTCACGGATTAAGTAACTTCCGGGAATCCAAGTAGGCAACGAAAGCACCTGTGTAGGATTTGCCAAGAAACGTGCAGTGACATGGACTAGATGCTGACGATAATCGTCAAATTCGATTTGATAATGCAACATAATGGGCGATATAAAATAAATAAAAGATAACTTATCAATTAGATTAACATTTTTTACAACTGAATGCGGAACTGTCGCAATTGTCTACAATAATGACTAGTCAGCAGAAAAAAAAAGGCATAGCATGCCTAAAAATTTTTTCGTTTTACCACCAACGGAATGGTTGGTTAAGGAACCTCATTGAAACACATGATTTACCTCATCGCGCTGCTTAGTTTTCTATGCTCCACGATAGCAAATGCTGCCCTTTTAAATATTGTCCCTGAAACCGTTGAAGCTGAAGCTTGGACCATTTTAGACCCTCAGTCGGGTCAGGTGATTGCAGAACATAATAGCCATGTTCAGCGTGCCCCTGCTTCACTTACCAAAATGATGGTGGCTTATATTGCTTTAAAGGAAATTAAAGCAGGTCATTTAAAGAAAAATGAAATCCTGACCGCAACCCCAGTCGTACAAGTGGTTCAATGGGATGAATCACAAATGTATCTCAAAGCAGGTGAACAAATTTCAGTTGATCAGCTTTTAGCAGGTCTTGTGGTCATGTCAGCCAATGATGCCGCAGTGACTTTAGCTGAACGCATTTCTGGTGATATTCCAAAATTTATTGAACGCATGAACAAAGAAGCTAAAGCTTTGGGCATGAATGACACCAATTTTCAAAATCCAGCCGGTATTACCATGCCAGAACATTATTCATCGGCGGCTGACCTTGCACGTTTAGGGCAAGCACTGGTGACTGACACACCTGACTATTTGTATTATTCAAAACAACAAAGTTTTAGTTATAACCAACGCTTCCACCGTGCAACCAATATCTTATTAAAACAAGATCCCACCGTTGATGGCTTAAAAACAGGTTTTACTAAAGCTGCAGGTTATAACTTAGCTTTAACAGCCAACCGTTTGATCGCGAATCCTGACGCACCAGAACGTCGTTTGATTGTTGTAGTATTAGGGGCAAAAAGTGGATTAAAACGTGCAGAAGTAGCACACAACCTCATGAACTTGGCTTATACCTATACACGTAATGAAGTTGCAATCAAAGATAAGCAATTAATTGCAGAATTACCTGTGGTTAAATCAACCTTGAAAATGTTTAAGGTGGAAACTCAACAACCCAAACTAATTACAACTTCACTTTATGATCAAGCTTATGCCATCGATTTAAAAGCTTTTGACCCTACACAGCAACGTATTCTTTTAAATACTGGCAATGGTCAAATTCAAGCCATTGAACCACTTCATGAAACACAGACTAAACTGAGTGTTGAAGTAAATGAAAAAGAACTCACTGCGCCATTGGCTGAAGTGATGAAATTAGCCACCGTTACGGTTTATCAAAATAATCAGCTGATCAATACCTTTGATATTGAAGATGACGTGCAAATTGAAGAAGCCAATATTTTTGAGCGTTTCATGATGTGGATTAAAGGTCTTTTTAGCATCTTTAATACGGATGCAGCAGAAGTTAAAACCTACCCTCTAGGTCAATGATGTGATTATGTAACTTGTAAGACAATTCGTTATTCGTGCAAAAAAGAAGATGGCATACTCGTGCCATCTTCTTTTTTTCAACAATAATAAAATAGGTAATTCAATGAATAACGCTGATGACTCCAAGTTACACCATATTGTCATTGTCGGTGGTGGTGCCGGTGGTTTAGAACTGGTCACTCAACTCGGTGATTTACTCGGGAAAAAAAAGAAAGCACGCATTACCCTCGTAGATATGAAACTCACGCATGTCTGGAAACCCCTTTTACATGAAATTGCCGCAGGGACGATGTCGGTTAGTGAAGAAGAAATTAACTACTATGCGCATGCTGCGAAGCATCATTATGAATTTGTGTTGGCTAAGTTTGAAAATGTTCATCCTACTGAAAAAACCATTCAGCTCAGCAAAGTCCAACAAGGAAAATATGAATCTACTCAAGAATAACTGCAACTGAGTTATGACACCCTTGTTCTTGCTTTAGGCTCAGTTTCTAACGATTTCAACACGCCGGGCGTGTATGAACATTGCCACTATTTGGACAGCCTACAACAAGCTGAAATCTTCCAACAAGATCTCTTACAGTTATATTTGGATGCGCAAAATAGCAATACAGCACGTGAGTTGAAAATTGCCATTATTGGCGCAGGTGCAACTGGCGTTGAACTCTCCGCAGAATTGGTCGAAGCCAAACATAATTTTTATAAATATGGTTTAAATAAAATTCATCCGCAAAGCGTACAGATCAATTTAATTGAAGGTGCTGATCGGATTCTGCCTGCACTCCCTGAAAAAATGGCCGAGCATGCACAGCAGCAATTAAAACGCATGAAAATTGAAGTCTTAACCTCTAAACGTGTGGAAAAAGTCGATGCTGAACAAGTTTATTTTAATGATGGCAGTAAAATTAAAGCTGAACTGAAAGTATGGGCTGCAGGTATTAAAACACCAGAAGTAATTTCGAAGCTTGAAGGCTTTGAAAAAGACCGTATGGGGCGTTTGAGTGTATATGCAACACTACAAACCAAAGCACACCCTGACATTTTCGCGTTTGGTGATTGTGCACATTGTCAACCGCGCGCAGATGAGCCTGTCCTCGGCCCACGCGCTCAAGTGGCCAGCCAACAAGCGTCATTTCTTGTGGATTGCTTAAAAGCACGTATCCGTGGTCAACAACTCCCTATGTTCGTTTTTTCAGACAAAGGCTCTCTAGTCTCATTAAGTAAGCATAAAGCGGTTGGTGAACTTTTAGGTCAGGTCAATGTTCAAGGCTTTGTTGCCAAATCAATGTATGTTTCATTGTATCGAATGCATCAAGCCACAATTTACGGCTACGCACATGCAGGACTATTAACGGCTAAAGATTTTGTTACACGAAAAATCGCGCCTAAAATTAAATTGCATTGAAATTTACAGATTTGCCCCGATTAATGAAAAAATCATCATAAACATTTAAAAATTGCATTTTTTTGATAAATTTAGTCTACAAAAGTGCAATTTCACTTTATGATGTAACCCTTAAAAAATTGAATGGATCAATAACATGACTGCTATTGCAAATAACTCTGTGGTTTCTTTCCACTACACATTGACTAATGCAGAGGGTGAAACTCTCGACCAATCTCAAGGTGAGCCACTAGCATATTTGCACGGCGCTGGTAACATCATTCCAGGTCTTGAAAAAGCTCTTTTAGGCAAAACAGTTGGTGAAAAATTCACTGTAACTGTACCTGCTGCTGAAGGTTATGGTGAATACAATCCTGATCTCGTTCAAGAAGTTCCTGCTCAAATGTTCCAAGGCGTGGACAACATCCAACCAGGTATGCAATTCCAAGCTCAAACTGATGATGGCGTTCAAATCGTGACAGTTAAAGCGGTTGAAGGCGACAACGTTGTTGTTGATGCGAACTTTCCACTTGCTGGTCAAGATTTAACTTTCGAAGTTGAAATCGTTGAAATCCGTGAGGCTTCTGCTGAAGAACTTGAACACGGTCACGTACACGGTGCAGGCGGTCACCACCACTAAGATCTTCTGATCTCTAGTGCAAAAAGGCAAAGTTTTTACTTTGCCTTTTTTATTGCGCCTGATATAGGTATGCCATATAAGAACTTTTCAAACTATTAAATACAAAAAAGCAGGCCACGGCCTGCTTTTTTAAAACGGATAATTAATTCTTATGAATTAACGACGTTGGTTATAAATCTGCTGCGCTGCAGGTAGATTTTTACGCATCGCTTCAATACGTTGTGAGTTTGATGGATGCGTAGACAGGAATGATGAACCTCCCGCACCTTCAAGCTTATTCATTTTTTCCCAAAGCGTAATCGCCGCTTGTGGGTTATAACCTGCACGTGCCATTAACATTAAGCCACCTTGGTCTGCACGGCTTTCCAAAGAACGTGAATAAGGCAGACCTATACCAATTTGACTACCCAACTGCGCGGCCGCAGTACCCAATTGACCGACATTATTACCTGCCGCACTTAAACCAATATTCAATGCAAGATCAGTTAAGGCTTGCGCTCCCAATTTACTTTTTGCATGCTCTTCAAGAGCATGGACCATTTCATGTCCCATAACTGCTGCAATTTCTGCATCGGTTAAATTCAGTTTATTGACGATACCTGTATAAAATACAACTTTACCGCCTGGAGCGACAAAGGCATTGACTTGGTCTGATTTCATGACTGCCAATTGCCATTGGAACGCTTGACCCGTTTGGTTCATTTGGTCTGCAAATGGGCGAAGTTTGAGGAATACTGAATTAATTCGTTTATACGTACTTGATGAAGTATCTAACTGATTTTTAGAACGCGCATCCGCCACCATTTTGTTATAACTTTGTGTTGCTTGCGCGTTCAATGTAGCAGTATCCGCTCCTGCCATATCTGCCACTGTCGCACAGCCCGAAATCGTCATTACACCGGCCATACACAGGCTCGTTAAAATTATTTTTTTCATTAAGGCTACTCCAGACCATTAAAATATAAGTGAATTTATGGATATTATATTCTTATGGTTTGGAGCTTAAAACGAAGTTGTAGCGACTTATAATAGTATTTATGTAATTTTTTTAAGCCGAAAATTGAAGAACCAACCAATAGATTAAACAAACCACATTCAAGCCCAAATACACATGCATTAATGGCTTAATTTTTTCTTCTAACTGCACATTTTTTCGCTTAAAAAATAAGACAGCATTTTGTATCAAAACTATGGGCACAAGAATACAGGCAATAATCACCGACAACCCAATCAGGGCTTGATAAATTAATTGTGGATCTTGAGTTTGGGCACGAATGATCATCATAGCAATAGTGGGTGCTCCCCCCATCGCAAATAATAAAGAATAAAAAATGGTCGTCGAAATATTCTTTTGCATCCTGCACTTCTCTTCCTAATTCAAATTGCATTTTAGCAACTCAACACAAAGTGTGTAGCGTACTAAAATGCAACTTTAGTCTTGAAAACCGCAGATATTAACGACGTACACTCGAAGGTGTCGCATTTTTATAATATTGCTGCGCTTCCGGCATCATTTTTTGCATAGCAGCAATACGGTCATTATTGCTTGGGTGTGTAGACATAAATTTGCTCAGTGCGTCGTTGCCACTGTTGTCATTTGCATTCATTTTTTTCCACAATGAGATCGCTGCTTCTGGGTTGTATCCAGCTTTTGCCATCATCACTAGGCCACCTTTATCCGCGCGACTTTCCAAATTACGTGAATACGGTAAGCCCACACCGAACTGACTCCCCAAGTCAAGCAAGGTTGCACCATAGCCACCTGCTGCATTACCTACGTATTGTGAACCTATACTCACTGCAAGATTAGTCAGTGCAGAAGCACCAATTTTATTTTTTGCATGTTCCTCTAAGGCATGCACCATTTCGTGGCCCATGATTGCCGCGACTTCATCATCCGTGAGTTTGAGTGTTTCGACGATTCCTGTATAGAAAACAACTTTGCCACCGGGTGCGACATAGGCGTTAATTTCTTTAGATTTAATAACGGCCACTTTCCAATCAAATGCCTGCCCTGTCTGGTTCATTTGATCTGCAAATGGTTTCATTTTCCAGAAAACACGGTTTACTTTTTGATAAGTCGCAGACTTGGTATCGAGCACTTGTTTGGTCTGTGCGTCTTTCAGCATTGCGTTATAAGACTGAGTTGCCTGTAAGTTCAATGATGCAGAATCGGCACCTGCAAGATCAGCAATCGTGGTACAACCTGATAAAGAAGCTGCTACGGCAAAGCATGCCAAAGATTTTTTATAATTCATCATGATCTCTAGTTATTTATAAAGAGTGTCAAATATATACAAAAAATTGACTGACTCAATATTTTTATGCTTATTTTTTTCAAAATCTTTATTTTTCCATTATTTAAATTTAATATCTGATGTTACCCCGTAAAAATAATTTCACATTTTTTAAATACTTTTAAGTATATTCGACGGAGTCTTACATCTAGGGCTTAAATACAAGGATTAACCTTCGGCTGGAGGTACACACATGAAACAATGTTTCTCATTAGGCAAAATGAGAAGCGTGCTTCGCAAGGAAACAATCTTGCGGTGCAATGCACCTCACCGACAAAACTCGTTCACTAGTGTCAAATTATTCACAGTATTGCAATAACATTTTTAATTAAAAGTTGTCCTGTCTCAAACACTTGCGGATGACCTTACCGCGTATCATTCTTTTATTTGAATCAAATGGCACTTCGGATGTTACTGCGTTTATCAGTTAATAATACCTGTCGGTTTTTGAATTTTTATTCTTCGCCCTATAAAAAAAGCCCCGCTTTCGCGAGGCTTTTGACATCTTAATTCAACAGCACATTATGCGTCGAATGGATGACGTAATACGATTGTTTCATCACGGTCTGGACCTGTTGAAATGATGTCGATTGGACATTCAATCAATTGCTCTAAACGTTTCACATAGTTAATTGCATTTTGTGGCAATTGATCTAGTGATTTCGCACCGAAAGTAGACTCAGACCAACCTGGCATAGTTTCGTAGATCGGTTTTAAAGTTTCAAATGCAAGCGCATCAGAAGAACCTACACAACCAGAATCAGCTGCTTCGTAACCTACACAGATTTTCACTTCTTCTAAACCATCTAGAACGTCTAGTTTAGTTAAGCAAATACCAGAAAGTGAGTTTACTTCTACTGAACGACGTAGAATTTCAGCATCGAACCAACCACAACGACGTTGACGGCCAGTAGACGCACCAAACTCAGAACCTACTGTACCCAAGTGTTTACCGATCGCATCACCAACATCGTTCGCAGCATCATAAACAAGTTCAGTTGGGAACGGACCAGCACCTACACGAGTTGTGTACGCTTTAGTAATACCCAATACATAGTCAAGGTGTAATGGACCAAGACCTGAACCTGAGCTTACGCCACCAGCAGTCGTATTTGAAGAAGTAACGTACGGATATGTACCGTGGTCAACGTCAAGAAGTGAACCTTGCGCACCTTCAAACATGATTTTCTTACCTGCTTTACGGTAAGCATGAAGTTCGCCAGTAACGTCCATCACCATAGGTTCGATGACTCTACGCCATTCGTCACATAGAGCGATCACATCTTCAACTTTAACGGCTTCAACACCGAAGAATTGAGTCAATTGGAAGTTATGGTATTCAAGAAGCTCTTCTAGTTGAGCTTTAAGATGAGCACCACCACGAACCAAGTCAGCAACACGGATTGCACGACGAGCCACTTTGTCTTCGTATGCAGGACCGATACCACGACCTGTTGTACCAATTTTCGCATTGCCACGTTTTTTCTCACGTGCTTGGTCAAGTGCGATATGGTGTGGAAGGATCAATGGACAGTTTGGAGAAATACGTAGACGTTCACGTACGGGCACGCCTTCTTTTTCTAAAACTTCCATTTCGTGGATTAAAGCTTCAGGTGATAAAACAACACCATTACCAATTAAGCACAATACGTTGTCACGTAAAATACCAGATGGAATGAGGTGTAATACAGTTTTCTTACCACCAACCACAAGTGTATGACCTGCGTTGTGTCCGCCTTGATAGCGAACTACCGCAGCCGCTTGATCTGTGAGCAGGTCGACGATCTTACCTTTACCTTCGTCGCCCCATTGGGTACCAAGTACCACAACATTCTTGCCCATAATAGCCTCATTGCATCATGCTGTTAAAATTGGAAAAAACGTGCGTGCCCGCAGGCACATCCGCGATTAAATTTGTTTGATTGTCCACTCGCCATTTGCATTCACCAGTTGGTGCGTTGCATACGGAGCCGAGCTTAAATCATCATTACCTAACAATTGAACCACACTGAACCCTTCGGTACGTGCTGCTTCAATTGCCTTTAATAAATCTGCTTCGATGCCTTTTGGAGCAACCAAAACTTGATTTTTCTGAACTTGACCAGCAGTTAATGCATATAAGTCACAAGAGAAACCTGTTGCTGGACGCGCACGGCCGAAGTGTTCACCAATACCGTCATAACGGCCACCTTGAGCCAATGGCGCAGCACGGTTTGGTGCATATACGGCATACATTAAACCAGTGTGATAGTGATATGAACGAAGTTCAACCACATCTATACCAATGTGTAAGTCTGGCCAACGGGCTTGGATTGCCGCTTGAGTCAATTTCACTGCATCAAAAGCCAGTTTAAATGCTTCATTTGCCAATACATCAGCCGTTAAATTGGCTTGCAATGCATCTAAGTCACTTGCAAAACGACCTAATGTATAGAAGTCAGCACCATTTGGAATGCTTTGTGTGAATTCAGCAAGTTCAGGTAGCGCTTTACGTTGATACAAGTCAGATAACTGACGTTCAACCGCTTTACTCAAGCCAGCTTGTTTCACCATGCTGCGGAATAAACCGACATGCCCTAAATCAAGATGGATACCATCTGCATGACCTGCTTTAGCAAGCAAGTTGATCATGACATCAATCAGTTCAACGTCAGCATCAATGCTGTCTGAACCAAATAATTCTGCACCTAACTGTAAAGGTGCACGTGTGGTATTAAAACCCTGTGGCTTAGTATGTAGTACTGTACCAGCGTAGCAATAACGAGCTACACCTTCGACAGGATGTACATGCGCATCAATACGAGCCACTTGTGGTGTCATATCGGCACGCACACCAAGCAAACGACCTGAAAGTTGATCGATCACTTTAAAAGTGGCTAAGTCTAAATCTTGATTCGATTCTGAAAGAGAAGATAGAGATTCGATGTATTCAATGAATGGCGTGTACACCAACTGATAACCTCGAGATGCGAGGAAATCTAATGCTTCACGACGCAAAGATTCAATCACTTGCGCCTGTTCTGGCAGTACATCAGCTACACCATCAGGTAATAACCATGTCTCTGAAATGGGCATGTTGTAAACCTAAATTCTTGTCAGCGCGGAACAAATCCGCATAAAAAAATCGGGAGCACACCCGATTTCTCCTAGTTTAGCACGATAGTTTTACGCTTGCACACGACTTTTTCATAAAAGATGCTTCAGCATTCATTACTTCATATACAGCTTTAACTTTTACAACTAAATCCATGTTTATGCTTATATTTTAAAATTCTGTGAACGACATTTTTTAACCATTTGATAAAAAATAATAAGCATTCTACTTTCTATAGATGAAGTTTTAAACAAAGTTATAAATATGATCAGGCTCAATAACTTAATTTAAGACTCGAACATCAATCCAAAGGAAGTGCTGTAGTTTGTTTAACAGCCTGTAACGGTATCTCTGTTTTTACATTTTGCACACTGGCGATCTGCGTTAAATGATGAATCTGAAACTTTCGATAGGCTTCTAAATCTGCCACGACGATACGTAAGAAAAAGTCACAATCCCCTGCCATGAGTTGACATTCAACCACTTCAGGCATCGTTTGAATCGCTGCAACAAAATCATTCACGGTTTTTGCATCTTGACCTTTTAGCCAAATCCGAGCAAACACAGTTAAACTTAAATTCAATTTTGACTGGTTCAGTAAGGCGACATATTTTTCAATATAGCCTTCATCTTCTAGTTGCTTAACCCGTCTCAAACACGGCGAAGGTGATAAACCAACAAGTTGGGCCAATTCATTATTTTGTAGTTTTCCATTTTGCTGTAATGCTTGCAAAATGCGTTTATCTATCTGATCCATCAATAAAGGCACTAAATTTCACAATAAGATTTATTTTAGCAATTTCATTGCACAATAAAAGCAATCTTTCACAAAACAGCTGCCAAATGCTGCTTGTATCTTGATTGATATAGTGATTAGCTACCACTATACGCAAATTGTAGAGTTTGGAATGCTGCTAAAATCTTAAATTTGAACCTGAGATAAAACCTACAATTTGCCCTTATCCCTCATACAAC
>NZ_VPDB01000080.1:0-12363 GCF_013417925.1 Acinetobacter sp. YH12218 | reverse complement strand
ACTGGCAGGGCTTTCAATACTATTGAACACTCTTCAGTTGTTGTCAGAGTATTCGTCTGATGAGCTGAATGCGATTGCTCAGATCGCATTCAATTTATAAAAAATGTGTAGATACCTATGCCTTTTAAGGAGACTTGCGCAGAATACCGCTCAGGGAGAGGATTTATATGAAAAATTTCCCTCATCCTCTTGTGGCGCATGCTGCTCATCCCAGAGGGAGAAGGGGCTTCCAGTATGTATTCATGAGAGTTTAGTTAACAAATAAAAAACCCCGCACTAAGCGGGGTTTCTTTTATCTCAGTATTTAACTAAATATTAAACACGTTCGATAATGGTCGCGATACCTTGACCAAGACCGATACACATAGTCGCAAGACCGATTTGTGTATCTTGCTGTTCCATAACGTTCAGCAAAGTCGTTGTGATACGCGCACCAGAACAACCCAATGGGTGACCCAATGCAATCGCACCACCGTTCAAGTTCACACGGTCTTGTTGGTCATAAATGCCTAAGCCTTTAAGAACAGACAAACCTTGCGCAGCGAACGCTTCGTTCAATTCAAACGTTTGGATGTCTGCGATAGACAAGCCAGCACGTTTAAGCGCTTTTTGAGTTGCTGGTACAGGACCATAACCCATGATCGCAGCATCACAGCCTGCAACTGCCATAGAGCGAATCACAGCACGTGGCTTAAGACCTAAAGCTTGAGCACGTTCAGCAGACATCAGCAACATTGCAGAAGCACCGTCAGACAAAGCTGAAGATGTTGCAGCAGTTACCGTACCGCCTTTCGGATCGAATACTGGACGTAACGATTGGAATGCTTCAAGGTTTGCATCAGGACGAATCACTTCATCGATATCGCACAGGATTTTGAAACCATTTGCATCGTGACCTTCAACGCCCACGATTTCATTTTTGAAACGGCCTTCTTGTGTTGCAGCCCAAGCACGGCGGTGTGATTCAACACCAAACGCATCTTGTTCTTCACGCGAAATACCGTTCATACGACCTAACATTTCAGCCGTTAAGCCCATCATGTTAGACGCTTTTGCATAGTGCTTAGACGCTTCAGGGTTGATGTCGATGCCGTGCATCATGCCAACGTGACCCATGTGTTCTACACCACCAATGATGAAGATATCACCTTGGTTGGTTGCAATTTGCGCAGCCGCTGTGTGGATTGCTTGCATAGAAGAACCACAAAGACGGTTCACTGTTTGACCTGCAACAGTACGTGGTAGGTCTGCTAACAATGCAATATTACGACCAATGTTCATACCTTGCTCTAGGGTTTGGTTTACACAGCCCCAGATTACGTCTTCAACTTCATTGGTATCAAACTGGTTACGAGCAACAAGCGCGCGTACTAATTCAGCAGATAAGCTGTCAGCACGGACGTTACGGAACATACCATTTTTGGTTTTACCCATTGCTGAACGTACGCCATCAACGATGACAACGTCACGTGGATTTAAAGTAGCCATTCACGTTGCTCCTTAACCGTAGAATTTTTTGTTGTTAGCAGCCATGTCACGCAACATTTGTGGCGCTTCATAAGCCTTACCTAAATACGCATATTTGTCGCAAAGCGCTACGTATTCAGCGACACCTGTTTGGTCGATGTAACGGCATGGACCACCACGGAATGGAGGGAAACCTACACCCATGATCATCGCCATATCTGCTTCAGCAGCAGTCGCTACGATGTTGTCTTCTAGGCAACGAACAGTTTCGTTACAGAACGTCAGCATCATACGGTCAATGATTTCTTGAGCATCAAATTCACGTTTTTCCGCAGTTGCAACAGAAGCCACAAGTTCGTAAGCCACTGGATCAACCACTTTGGCTTTCTTACCTTTACGGTCAAGTTCGTATTTGTAGAAACCAACGTCGTTCTTTTGACCAAGACGTTTGTTTTCGTACATGGTTAAAGTTGCGCCTTTGTAGTCTGGCTTCATGCGGTCAGGGAAACCTTCCGCCATTACTTCCGCACCGTGTACGCCTGTGTCGATACCCACAACGTCGATGAGGTAAGCAGGACCCATTGGCCAGCCGAATTTTTCCATCACTTTATCAACTTGCTGGAAGTCAGCACCGTCTTTCAGTAGAAGGTCAAATGCACCGAAGTAAGGGAATAGTACGCGGTTTACCAAGAAGCCTGGGCAGTCGTTAACCACGATTGGTGTTTTACCCATTTTCTGAGCAAGAACCACAGTTGTCGCGATTGCTTCAGCAGATGTTTTCTCACCGCGGATCACTTCTACCAATGGCATCATGTGAACAGGGTTAAAGAAGTGCATACCTACGAAGTTTTCAGGACGTTGTAGGTTTTCAGCCAAACGTGTGATTGAAATTGTTGAAGTATTTGAAGCAATGATCGTATTGTCACGAACATTTTTCTCAGTTTCAGCAAGTACGATACCCTTAACTTTCGGGTTCTCTGTTACTGCCTCAATCACGATGTCCACTTCTTTGAATTCGTCATAGCTTAATGTAGGACGGATGCGAGCAAGAGTTTCACCCATTTGAGCAGGTTTCATCTTCTTACGTTCAACTTGTTTGGTCAGTAAGCCATTTGCTTCTTTCATACCTAAAGCAAGTTGTGGGTTACCAATGTCTTTCATGATGATTGGTGTGCCTTTGCTTGCCGCTTGGTAAGCAATACCACCACCCATGATACCCGCGCCTAATACAGCGGCTTGGTTGACAGGGTGCGCACCTTTTTCATATTTCTTCGAAGTTTTCTTCACAATTTGGTCGTTAAGGAATAAACCAATTAACGCACCTGCTTGTGGAGTTACAGCCGCTTTAGCAAAACCTTGCGCTTCGATTTTCAATGCTTCATCACGTGGAAGGCTTGCACCTGCTTGTAATGAGTCTAAAAGAAGTTTTGGCGCTGGGTATTGAGCAGGATTTGCTTTTGCAAGAACTGCACCTTTCGCTGTATTGAATGCCATCATTTGTTCAAGCATGTTCAATTTAACAGGATCTAATTTTTCTTGGCGTTTTGCTTTCCAGTCTACACGGCCAGCAATCGCTTGTTTCACAAGGTCAATTGCAGCGTCTTGTAGTTTGTCTGCAGCAACAACTGCATCAACAGCACCGTCTTTGAGCGCAGCAGCAGGCTTTTTCGGCGCAGCCATTGCCATCCATTCAACCGCATTGTCGATACCAATCACACGGCTTAAACGAACCGTACCACCAAAACCAGGGTAGATACCAAGTTTGATTTCTGGAAGGCCAACTTGTGCAGCTTCTGACATCACACGATAGTCACACACTAAGCACATTTCAAAACCGCCGCCCAATGCCATACCATTGATTGCAGCAACTTTAGGAACGTTTAGATCTTCAAACGCATTGAAGATGTCGTGAACAGGCAATGCCCAATCCACAATCGCTTGTTCGCCTTGAGCGAAGTTTTCACCGAATTCAGTGATATCTGCACCCACGATAAATGTAGATTTACCTGAAGTAACGATTAAACCTTTGATGTCACCGTTTGCTTTAACAGCGTCAATTGCAGCTTTAAAATCTTCAATTGTTGCGCGGTTAAATTTGTTGACCGACTCACCTTGTAAGTCAAAGCGGAATTCTGCAATTCCGTCCGAAAGCATTTGGACGGTAATGGCATTGCCAGCGTGGATCATGCCTGATCTCCTTTATTTTGGAGGACTTCTAAGTTGATGTTGTGAAGCGAGTACGCGGTTCCTGCGTACACTTTATGCCTCGCTAATCTTACGATAACTATATCTAAAAAGAACATAACAAGTTGTATCAAGCCGTGACGCTAGGGTCATCAAAATTTCTTTTGGAAATAGCCTTCGGATCTGCCTTTAAACGCTATCGCTCTGATTAAATATGTTGAAGCTTATGTTTCAGTTCACATTTTTTTATAAATGTAAGCTATAGATTGAGATGCGAAAGAAAAAATCAAGAAAAAAGCAAGTGTATTTTTCGGCAGAATGGTCAATTCACTTTTACTATTGTCATCCATCTTTGCTGAGACACAGTGTTCTATGCTGCTTATTTAAGCGTCACTGAGCACTATGCTATACTCGCCGCGTTCTCAAAAGTTAATTTTTTATTAAGCACAATGCTTATTAGCACCAGGTCCTCATATGATTAAGTGGATTATCCTGGCGGTCTTTGTCATTTCTGCGTTTTATATCCAGCAACGCGGTAAAGTCCGTCATTCATTTTATCGTCAGTTTTTTGATCATTCGACATTGCTCGCACCGATCAATTTTCTCATGTACATGTTTTCAAAAGTGCCGAGCCAACCCTATATTGACACGCAGCATTTTAAAGATTTAAAAGTCTTAGATGAAAACTGGGAAATGATTCGTGATGAAGCCAAGGCCTTATATGAAAAAGGGGGCATCAAAGCATCGAGTACTTATGATGACCTTGGATTTAACTCGTTCTTTAAAACAGGTTGGAAACGCTTTTATTTAAAATGGTATGACTCAGCCCATCCTTCGGCTGCTGAACTTTGCCCAAAAACTACGGCCTTGTTAAAAAATCTACCCACTATTAAAGCCGCGATGTTTACTGAGTTGGCGCCTGACAGTCGTTTAGTCCGTCATCGTGATCCCTATGCTGGTTCATTGCGTTATCACTTGGGCTTACTAACGCCGAATGATGACCGTTGTTTTATTGATGTCGATGGTCAGCGGTACTCATGGCGTGACGGCGAGAGTGTGGTGTTTGATGAAACCTATATTCACTATGCTGAAAATAAAACGGATCAGAACCGGATTATTTTCTTTGCAGACGTTGAACGGCCATTAAAGTCAAAGTGGATGGAAGCTTTTAACCATTGGTTTGGTAAAAATGTCATGACTGCTGCGAGTTCACCGAATGAAAGCGGTGATAAAACGGGTGGTTTAAATAAAGTATTTGGCTATGTCTATCAAATTCGTATAAAAGCCAAAGCCTTGAAAAAAACCAATCGTTCACTGTATTACTTTTTAAAGTGGTTCCTAATGTTGGGGCTGTTCTTCCTGATTTTTGTACGCCCATATTTATTTTAAAAGTAGAATAAATATTGAAAAAATGCGCCCTTAGGGGCGTTTTTTTATGCTGACAGTCAGCAAAATATCAGTTATCGTGCAAGCAGAATAAAAATAATTATGCAGAGCAAATCTGCAAAAAGCAGAAATAGTGTTAGCCAGAATAAGCTAGAACCAGAATAAGCCAGAAAAAGTGAGCCAATAGACGAGGAATATGATGTTGACGTCCGAACTTAAGCCCATGCAAAACCGTTGAGCTGAAAGAAAAGCGTCATCATCAATGATAGCCAAAACCCAAAGGTGAACGGTTGAAGCTTTGCATGCAGGCATGAAGACCTACTGCATAGAAACCCTGTTTAAACGCCTGAAGGGATTGATTTGGCGGGAAGGGGATCCGATTCATGAAAGCAACCAACCAAACATTGATGCATCAAATGCATATTTCGATGCAAGATATAGAACGACGTAAACAGTTGCTTGGCTTGACTGATTTAGAGCTGGCGGAATTGGCTTCGATTGGTGGGATTGTGGCGCCGATACTCGACAGTATGGTTGATGAATTTTATGAAAATCAGACCTCAATTCCAGAAATTGCCACTTTGATTGGTGATCTTGATACCTTGAAGCGTTTGCAACGCGCGCAGCACCAGTATTTATTGGACTTATTTTCCGGGCGCTATGACAGCGCTTATGTGAATAACCGTTTACGGATTGGTTTGGTTCATAAGCGCATAGGTGTAGAGCCGAAGTTGTATCTCTCTGCGGTGCATACCCTAAAGACCATGTTGTTTCGCTTAATTCAGCGAACCTTTAATGATACGGAACAATATCAGCGGATTATTAACACCTTGGAAAAGCTCTTTATGTTCGACACCACATTGGTGGTGGAAACTTATGTGTGGAGTTTGATTAATGAGGTGAAGATCTCCCGTGAAAAAATGGAACAGTATGCGCATGCGCTAGAGTTTCGTGCACAAGAAATGGAAGAACTTTCACAGCGCGATCCATTAACAGGACTCTTAAATGTCCGGCATTTATCGACCTTATTGACCAGTATTTTATATACAGCACAGCGTAATCATGAACCTGTGACAGTAGTGTTTATTGATATCAATGATTTTAAAAAGATCAATGATGAACAAGGTCATCCACGTGGAGATCAGGTACTACAAACGGTTGCTGCGGCCATAAAGTCGGTTGCACGTTTAGATGATCATTGCTTCCGTTATGGCGGAGACGAATTTTGTTTGGTCTTGCCGGGATGTAGTGAAAAGCATGTGGAAGGGAGTTTTATCCCGCGTTTATTAGAAGCGGTGGCTGAAATGGAAGCTGGCTTAAGTTTAAGTATTGGGCTGTGTCAAACAGACCATCAGCAAGGCTATATAGATGCCATGAGTTTGGTACAACAAGCCGATGCTAAAATGTATCAAGAGAAAAAGAATTATAAACGTTTGCAGGAACAACCCTTGCCGAAAGAAGCGTGATCCGAGCGTAAATAACGCCAAAAATAACAATAGATGACTAGCGACACTTGAGCGAAATGGATCTCCATATTCTTGAAAATAATGTGATAAATACGCTTATTTCCTGCAAAAATAAAAGCTGAAATAGCAGATGCATCCTGCAAAATCTTGTATAGAATAAAAGCAGTTGATGGGGGATAAGATGCAAGTTTTTCGTTCAAAAAAAGATTGGTGGGTGGTGGCATTTATTGTTTGTATGAGCGGTTTACTCATTCAATTATTACTCACCATGCAAGCCAAAGGTACGATGCAGCAATATCCTCTTCATACCGCGGTGTATATTTTAACGGTATTACTGCTGTGGTGGCCAATATTCAATACACGTTATCAAATTTCCGCTACAGAATTAAACGTCCGTAGCATGTTTCTACGTTGGCAAATTCCTTTGCAGGATATCCAACGCATCAGTGCAAGTCAGGATTTGTCTGCGGCACCTGCGCTTTCCATTAAACGTTTAAAAATTGAATATCTTCGAGATGGCAAAACCAAATTTGTCATGGTTTCACCGAAAGATCCGCAAGCTTTTGCTAAAGCGATTGGTGTTCCAATCCAATAAATATAAGAATGCTGAATAAAGGTATGTGAGCATGCCTTTTAAAGACCAGTGAATTATTTAATAATAACCAATTGTCCAAGTTGTGCATCTAGGTGTATTTTAGTTTGTTCGGGATGATTCAAAAAATACACCGCCACAATAGGTTCAAGTTCAACCCGTATTTTTCGTGCTAAATGTCGTGCGCCATAACGAATATCATGGTTCTGATAAAAATGTGCTTTGGCTGCATCTGTGAGTTTGATACTGCGTTTTTGATGTTGTAGGCGTTGATTAAGTTTTTCCAGTTCAATCTCCACCAAACGGGGCAAGGCATCATCTTGAACGGGTTGATATTGCAGTACACGGTCAATACGGTTAATAAATTCAGGGTCGAATTTACGTTGCATGACTTTTTCAATAATGCTGCTGACCGGCACGCGTTTGAGACAAACCTTCTGTATTTTTTCGGGTAAAAAATTTAACTTATCTAGATATTGCTGTGCCGCTTGTGCACCGACATTGCTGGTCATAAAGATCATACAATTACGAAAGTCGATGGTTTTTGTACCTGAGGTTAGGGTTAATTTTCCGCTATCCAGCACATTCATTAAGCCGCGAAGCACTTCGGTTGACGCTTTTTCCAGTTCATCAAAAAGCACGATGCCCGGTCGGGTATGACTACCTGCAATGGCAACTTCATCAAATAAACTATGGCCTTCTTTAGAACCGACATAGCCCGGAGGCGCGCCAGTAATGGCAGCCGCATAATGTTCCTGTGCGAGCGTGTTCATATCAATACGGCAAAAGGCATCAGGTCGGCCATAAATCACTTCACTGATTAAACGCACAGTTTCGGTTTTACCAACACCTGTCGGTCCAAGCATTAAGGTTACGGAGAGCGGTCGTTCAGGACTGGAAAAATCAGCCTTGACCACATGCAGCATTTTTTCAATTTCGTCTAATGCTGCTTCTTGTCCAATGATCCGTTGCTTTAGGTGTTGCATAACGTCATGCGGTTCAAAATGAAAACGCGGCTTACCCATCAAACGGTTTTTTTCAGCAGTGCTATGCGTCGAAGTTGTCGGGTGTACGACATGGATGGCGGGATTGGCGTTCGTCATGCATCATGTTCCTAAAGCGGGATGTTTTGAGCATAGCAAATTTAGAATTTTGCATTAATAGCTTTTAACAATCAGATCATTGCTATGAGCAACAATAAATTTGCGGGATTGCTTGAAAATGCAGATAAAAGCATCACATCATGTCAAAGAGCAATATCGAAGACGGAACAAGGCAAAAGTGAACGAAAACGCACGCGAACATATTGAAAAAATTCTGGCTAATATGACGACTCTACCCGGTGTTTACCGCATGCTGGGTAAAGACGGTGAGTTGCTGTATGTGGGTAAAGCAAAGAATTTAAAAAATCGTGTGTCGAGCTATTTTGTTAAAACCATTGAACATCCGAAAACACAGGCCTTAGTGGCACGAATCTACGACATTGAAACCTTGGTGGTGCGTTCTGAAACCGAAGCTTTATTGCTCGAACAAAACCTGATTAAGCTGCATCGTCCGCCCTATAACATCATGCTGCGTGACGACAAATCCTATGTCTATATTTTTATTTCAGCCGATAAACCCTATCCACGAATTGCCGCAGGGCGAGGCAAAGCGAAGCATCAGGCCGGTAAGTTTTTCGGGCCTTATCCGAGTGCTTATAACGCGCGTGATACTTTGGTGGTGCTGCAAAAACTGTTTAATGTGCGTCAGTGTGAAAATAGCTATTTTTCACAGCGCAAACGACCATGCCTGCAATACCAAATTAAACGTTGTTCCGCGCCTTGTGTGGGGTTGATCTCACCCGAAGATTATAAAGAAGATGTCAATAACTCGATTCGTTTCTTACAAGGCGACACCAAAGAGCTCAATCAAGAGTTAATTGGAAAAATGGAAGCTGCTGCCGAAGCTTTGGAGTTTGAAAAGGCGGTGTTTTATCGTGATCGTATGGCACTGCTGCGTGATGTACAAACCCAGCAAGCGATTTATAAAGTCAAAGGTGAGGCCGATATCATTGCCATTGCTTATCAAGCCGGTGTGACCTGTGTGCAGATTATGCATGTGCGCAATGGTAAAATGCTCGGCGGAAAGAGTTATTTTCCTGACATGTTGGGCGATGATTTGGGGCAAATGCTCTCAGATTTTATTGCCAATTTTTACTTTCAGGTGGCAGACGAAATCCCTGCGGAACTCATCATTAATGTCGATATTCCAGATCGTAAAGACATGGAAGATGCGTTGTACCAACACTTTGAAAAGCGGATTCAAATCAAACATAAAGTGCGTGAAACCCGTGCAGAGTGGCAAGAATTGGCACAGATGAATGTACAACATGCGATTAAAGGTAAATTGGCTGATCATTTTGAATTGAATGAGCGCTTTCATCAGTTAGAGCAAGTCGTTGGGCGGCCGATTGACAGTATTGAGTGTTTTGATATTTCTCATACCATGGGGGAGGCAACCATCGCGTCTTGTGTGGTCTTTGATGCGGGCGGCGCAAGAAAGCGTGACTATCGCCAATTTTCCATCAATGATATTACCGAAGGCGATGATTATGCTGCCATGCGTCAAGCGCTGACCCGCCGCTATAAAAAGCATATGCTGCCCGATTTGCTATTAATTGACGGGGGTAAAGGTCAATTACACATGGCGATGGAAGTCATGCAAGAACTTGAGCTCGATGCCTTTATGGTCGGGGTGTCCAAAGGTGAGGGGCGTAAACCGGGTCTGGAAACCTTGCACTTTACCGATGGTGAAAAAATCCAATTGCCCGAAGACCATAAAGCCCTGCATTTGATTCAACAGGTTCGTGATGAAGCCCACCGCTTTGCCATTACCAAACACCGAGCGAAAAGAGATAAAAAGCGCGGCTCATCGGTACTTGAGGTGATTCCGGGCTTAGGGCCAAAACGTCGTCGGGATCTGTTGACCCATTTTGGTGGCATTCAGGGGGTACTCAAAGCTTCGGAAAATGATTTAAAACTTGTACCGGGATTAGGCGATGTGATGGCGCGTACCATTTATAAAATTCTGCATGAATAGAGTGAACTAGCCCCAATCGATGACGCGTCAAGTCTGAATTTGCCAAAATGCTCATTGACGCATGAGTCACTGATCATTCACATCATTTAATTTTTATACAATGATATAAAAATCAAAAATATGATCAGGGATGATGATGTCACTCGCACAGTTGTATCAACATATTGAACACAATGAATGGGTTGAGATTCCAGAAGGATGGTTGCAAGGACGTACGATCTATGGCGGCTTAGTGGCTGGCATGATGATGCGCAAAGCTGTTGCCACCATTGCAGATCCGCAGCGACGTTTACTCAGTTGTAATGTGACCTTTGTTGGGCCAGTACAATTGGCGTCCGTGCGTTTAAGTGCGGAAATTTTAAGACAGGGTAAATCCGTCACCACCATCGAAGTTCGAATTTGGCAAGATGATGCTGTACAAAGCATTTTATTGGCGAGCTTTGGTGTTCCACGTGAATCAAGCATTGCCGTCAATCAGGAGCGTCAAGCACCCGATTTTCCTGAAGTGAGCAGCTTAAAGATTGCCGAACATCATCCACTTGCACCCCAGTGCTTTCAGCAAATGGATTTGGCCTGGGTAGATGGGCAGTATCCGTGTACAGCAAGCAAAAAGCCTGACTTTAGTGGTTGGATGCGTTTTAATCCAGAACGCCACGATAACCGTAAGATGACCGTAGCTGATTTACTGGTCTCGATGGATATGTGGCCGCCCGGTGTACTGCCTATGTACAAAACCATGGCGCCTGCGAGTTCTTTAACGTGGACATTGACCTATGTACATCCCTTGCAATCAAACTTACATAATTGGTTTAAATATAAAGTATTTACCGACTATGCAGCGGATGGATACGCCACGGAATATGCGCATTTATGGGATGAAAATAACCAGTTGATAGCGATTGCGCGACAGACTGTTACGGTGTTTGCCTAGTGACACTGAGGGGTATTTCGTATAAAGTGAGTGCAACTAACGATGGATAAATCCTCAAATTATTTTGCATTTTCATCGTGCATGAGGGGAAAACTGGGGTGTCTATGACAACAGGTCGAATCCTGAATATTCCTAATATTTTAACATTGGCACGAATTGCTTTAATTCCTGTGTTTTTGTTGGTGGCGTACTGGCCACCTGCAATGGGCGTGGGTGAGCATGCTGCAAGCATGTCACGACATATATTGCTGACTGCTATTTTTGTGATCGCAGCTGTCACTGACTGGTTTGATGGCTACCTTGCAAGAAGTTTAAATCAGACTTCAGCATTTGGACGTTTTCTCGATCCTGTTGCAGATAAACTGATGGTCGCAACTGCGTTGATCGTCTTGGTGCAATGGCAACCGACCATTTCGATGGCCTTTGCAGCGATTGTAATTATTTCACGTGAAATCACGGTGTCTGCCCTACGTGAGTGGATGGCTGAATTAGGCGCGCGTACCAGTGTTGCGGTTTCAACCGTTGGTAAATATAAAACAGCATTTCAGATGATTGCGATTTCAGTGTTCTTGCTAAATTGGCAACCCCTAGAAATGTTGGCGTATGGATTGCTCTATACAGCCGTAGTTTTAACGTTATGGTCGATGTTTATTTATTTAAAAGCCGCATGGCCGTATTTAAAGCAACCTTGATTTAAAGGTAGTTATTAAAAGCTCCGTGATCGGGGCTTTTTTATTGCCGAGTTTTTAGAAAAAATTGAGGGTTTGACTAGTTTGAACAGCGCTTCATTTGATTAGAGCTTGAAGTTAAATGTGAGACGTTAGTGCAAATTTTGGATAAAAAAATTCCCAGATTTTGGGGGAAATCTGGGAAGGAAAATCGGGGTTACTTATCGCTATTATGGAAGATGTTTCCATCTCCTTGATTGCTATTATAGGAAAGCAGATTTAGAAATACATGGAGTTTATTGTAGTGTAATGTTGTGTTTTATTGAGAAATGTATCACAAATTTACATTCAGAATTTTTGATACAAATTGGCCAATAACTTTGGTAGGTTTTGTTTGGATTTAAACGATAAAAGTCGATATATGTAATGGAAAAAATACAATTAACATTATTTAAATAATAATAGGACTTACGCATTGACTGATTCAAAAAAGTATTAAAATACTTTATAAAGTATCTGTGATCAGACGAATTAAACATGCTTCTACAGCAACTTGTACATTACCCATTTATATGGGCTTTCTCATGA
>NZ_VPDB01000079.1:0-12487 GCF_013417925.1 Acinetobacter sp. YH12218 | reverse complement strand
ATATTAAGCTTTACGAGGGCGTTGTATCGTCTGACGAGACGTGTATCAAGATGGGAGATATTAAATTGAAGAGCATGCTCTTCAATTTAACCCAAAACTTGGGATTTGTGTAGATACCTATGCTTAATGGGAGAGGGTTTTGGAGATGGGAATAATGTGGCAAAGCAATTTTTTTATGGCCTTGGGGCTAACTACGCTGTATCAAAAAGCCATAGGAAAGTGCTTGAAAAAATCTAAAAATAGACCAATATATGCACTACAGCACGAGGGTGCTGTATAGGCAAAAAGGTGAATGCAAATGGCAAAGAAAAAAGTCCTGCCTGAAGTTGAAGTTCGCAACTTTGTGGCAAAACACATGAACGATTTTAACAAAAGCCAAACTTTTGTAGATCGAAAGAAAAATGCAAAACGTGGCTATGCAAAGCACAAAAAAGGGGGATATTCGAATGATTATCTCCCTTTTTATTTCAGTGTGTTTTCTCAGTTTGTAGTCTACTAAATGATTCGGCTTCAGCATCTGCTTAAACAAAGTTCACATCATATTCCATACGTTTTACTGTTCGCTTCGCAATCTCTAGGCCATGCAATTTGGCCACAATATAAAGAGATGCATGGATCCCCGAAGAAATCCCCGCAGCATCTAAGACTTCAACTTCGTTGAATAATAAGATACCGACGTTCATTCAGATGGTTCCATGCGGGATTGAACGCATGGGTTTTGAGTTTAAATGTAGAACCTTAAAACACGGCTTATTTTGAAAATAAGTCTTCAAACATTTTGTTGAATGCGGATTTTTGTTGCGGTCTAGACGCTGTACTTTGATGTTTTGAGGCGTCATTGGTTTGCTGGAGTACGTGTTCCACTTGACTGGTCAATTGCTCAAACCATGTTGCGTCGCTGTGATGCGTCTGGTTTAGCTGTTTGGCGCGCTGTGCAGCCAGTACCGATGGATCATTTTTACCTAAGCGGCGCTGCTGTGACGCAGTAATTTCTATACCGAGTAAGGGGGGAATACGAGAGCGGCTGACCGGAGCTTTGGATTTTGTTGGCTTGGTTGGGCGTATATTGACTTGTTGTGCTTGGGACGGTCTAGGTCGAGTTGAGGATACTTTTTCAATCGGTGTATCGTGTTGCAGCTCTAACATTTTTTGTTTGAGTTGCGGATGGATCTTTGTCATATAAAAGGCAATGGCGACAAAAGCCAGAAAAAATAAAAAATCCATCATCACCTCATTTTATTATTTTACATGAGTGTTCTTAAGCACTCACGATTCGGGTTGCCGATTTCACCATATCACCAAGACCATGAGTCTTGAAGTAGTACTCCATCATGCTTTTCACCATCAGTGGATTATTCATGCTTAAGGCACGATCTAAGAGCTCTTTTGCATCTGGCATCGGCACATGGCAGATGGCTTTACGAACTTTCAGGATATTACTCGAACTCATCGATAGGGTATTAAAGCCCATTGCCATCAATAAAATAGCGGTGAGTGGATCACCAGCCATTTCCCCACAAATACTAATCGGCTTGTCGTATTTATGACATTCTTGCACCAAACGAGTCAGCGCACGAAGTACGGCTGGGTGTGAGTGTGAATAGACATTGGCAACACGTGGGTTATTACGGTCCACTGCGAGTAAGTATTGGGTTAAATCGTTTGATCCCACTGAGAAGAAGTCAACCAATTCAGCAAATTCATCGATCTGTAACAGCACACTCGGCACTTCGACCATGATGCCGATTTTGGGTTTGGTAATTTTCACCTGTTCTTCTTCTTGCACCGCTTGCCAGTCACGATCGAGCAAATACAACGCTTCTTCGACTTCGCTGACACTGGTCACCATCGGCAGCAAAATATGCAAGTTGTTCAGGCCAATACTGGCTTTGAGCATGGCACGAATTTGGGCTGAAAAAATCTCAGGATGATCGAGGGTAAAGCGAATTCCACGCCAACCCAGTGCTGAGTTTTCTTCTTCAATCGAGAAATAAGGAAGGTCTTTATCTGCACCAATATCGAGGGTACGCATCACTACGGGTTTATTGGCAAAATGACTGAGCTGTTGACGATAAATAGCGCGCTGTTCTTCTTCACCGGGGAAGCGATCACGCAGCATAAATGGAATTTCAGAACGGTATAGACCGACACCTTTGGCGCCACGTTGTACACCGCGAACCACATCGATCATCAAGCCGGTATTTACAAACAATCGAACCGCAACACCGTCAGGGGTGATGGCATCTTTGGTTTCGTATTGCTTCAGATCTTTAGCAATTTGCTCTTCTTCTTTTTGAATCTCTTTATAACGTGTGCGTAAACGACGAGGTGGATTGATGAATACACGACCTTGATGTGCATCGACAATCATTTCGACATCATCGAGGGTATTAATTGGTAGTTCAGTCACACCGACTACGGTTGGAATACCGAGGGCACGTGCCACAATCACCATGTGTGAGTTCATGGCACCTTCAGTGGTTACAATCGCCGCTATTTTATCGACAGGGAGTTCAACCAAGGCAGCCGTAGAAATTTCCTCACCAATTAAAATGCTTTCATCGGTGATTTCACGGTGACTGGCATCTGCTTCTTGCAAAAAGGCCAAGATACGACGCCCTAGATCTTTTAAGTCTGAAACACGTTCGCGGAGATAGTCATCTTCCATCTGTGCAAAGAGCGCAATGTGTTTATCAATAACAATGCGTACCGAACCTTGTGCCCAGTTACCGTCACGAATTTCACTTTTGATTTCCGCGGGGAGGGCATTGGCATCGAGCATCCGCAAGAACACGCTAAATAATGCCCGCTCTTCGGCCATGAGGGCATCTTGCATCTTTTCATCGAGAGACAAAATTTCTTGACGAACTGCGTCTATGGCATTGTCGAGTAATTCGAGTTCTTCACTGATGTCATCGGCTTCACGATCAGGGACTGACGCCAAGTCAGCAGGTGGATATAAGATGACTGCACGACCTAGGGCAATACCGCCTGAACCTGAAATGCCTTGGAAGGTTTTGTACGCTGGCAGATTATTTGGCTTACGAAAGACTTCAATATTCCCGACGGCATGTGCATGGGCAATCACCCCTGAAAGTTGAGCGCACAGGGTCACGAGGAAAGATTCGGCAGCTTCGCTAAAGTCTTGAGGCTCTTTGTTTTGAACCACCAAGACGCCCATAACTTTACGGCGATACATCACCGGAACACCGAGGAAGGAATTGTAAATTTCTTCCCCCGTTTCTGGCAGATACATAAAGCGTTCGTGTTTGGGTGCATTGTCTAAGTTGACGATTTCTTCACGTTGTCCAACTAAGCCGACCAAACCCTCACTGGTATGCAAAGAGACATGCCCAACGGCTTCAGGGTTTAAACCCTTAGAAGCCATTAGTAAATAACGATGATTTCGTTCATCAAGCAAGTAGATTGAGCAGACATCCACATGCATGGCTTCGGCCACTTGATTGACCATAATGTCTAAAGATTCATGCAAACTGGCCGACGCATTAATCTCTTGGACTATGCGTCTTAAGGTATCCAGTTGCATGTTCGACATCGTGTCTGCTCCAAAATTTATTCTGCTTTATTTATAACAACACTCATCTTAAAAATCTGCATCCATTCTGCAAATTTTTACGGCTTTTGTGGAAGCTGACTGCAAAGTTCCACCATGGCTTTACGATATACATCGCGTTTAAAATTCACCACTTGTCCTAGTGGGTACCAATAGCTGACCCATTGCCATTGATCAAACTCAGGTGGATCTGACAAATCGAGCTGAATATGCTGTGCTGAAGCTGTCAGTTTCAATAAAAACCACTTTTGCTTTTGACCAATACAAACGGGGGCTGAATCCGTACGTATATACCGATGTGGCAAACGATAGCGCAACCACCCTTGGGTTTGTGCTATCACCTGGACGTGTTCGGGCAGTAAGCCAACTTCTTCTCTCAGCTCACGGTAAAGTGCCTGTTCGGGGGTTTCTCCATGTTGGATACCTCCTTGTGGAAATTGCCAGGCATTGTGACCAATGCGCTTTGCCCATAAAACTTGTCCAATGTCGTTTGCCAAAATGATCCCGACGTTGGGTCGGAAACCTTCTGAATCGATCATTTGGCTACCTAAATATTGTGTAATTTATGACTTTGCTCACGGGGACGTTTATTTCTGTGTCCATCTCGAAAAAGCAAAGTGTAAAAATGTTAAAATTGTTATGATCTTAACGAATTTCTATCGACTAGCGGAGATAGATTTACAATTTTTTTCTTAAATTTCAGCTTTTACGAGTATTTTCATGAAATTGGCACTGTTTGACCTTGATCACACCTTATTAAATACCGACTCAGACCATTCTTGGGGGGAGTTTTTGGTCAATGAAGGCTTGGTTGATCCAATTCGTCATCGTGCCATGAATGACAAATTTTATGATGATTATAAAAAAGGCCAGCTCGACCCGATTGCCTATAACGAATTTGTATTTGAGTTTTTAACCCAACATGACAATGCCTACTTAACTGAGTTACATCAGTTGTTTATGAAAAAAGTTATTCGTGCGCAAATGCGTCCAGAGGGCTATGCTGCCATTCAGCGCCATCAAGATGCCGGGCATCAATTGGTCGGGATCACCGCAACGTCTGATTTTATTACCGCACCGATTTTTCGTGAATTCGGCATTACTGAAATCATTGCGACCAATGCCGAAATTGTAAATGGTAAATATACAGGTAAAGTAATTAATACTCCGTGCTATCAAAAGGGCAAATTAGTCCGTTTGAATCAATGGTTAGAAGGTCGTGATGTTACAGAGTCCTGGGCCTATTCAGATTCAATCAATGATCGATTCTTATTGGAATATGCGGATCATGCAATTGCAGTTAATCCAGATGATCGTTTAGAGGTCCTAGCAAAAGAACAAGGTTGGGACATTCAAGACTGGTCAATTCAAGCCTAAAAATAGATATGCTAAAAAAGCATCATTAGATGCTTTTTTATTTGACGTCCTTTTGATTAAACTTCAGCTCACTAATTTGAACTATCGCTCTATATGCAGACAGAAGCTTCTTTTAAACATTTAATTCAAATCTTTATAGGGCCACGTGCTCAATCTTATTTAAAGTTCATAGAACAACAAGGTGGGCAGAACAGTGGCCTGAGTTGGGCGGGGTTAATTTTTGGGCCCTATTGGTTACTCTATCGGAAGATGTATCGCTATTTCTTCTTATTCTTTGCGGTTGGTTTTTTGATTAGCATGTTGGCGCTCATCATCGGTGTGCCTGAACAGGTCTTGATGGGGCTATCATTGATTCCTAACGCCGTACTCGCAGGGATCGGAAAGCGGCTTTATAGCGATTTTGCTGTGCAAAAGACCAAAGCCTATATGCAGCAGCCTAAATATAGTGAGCAGGTGTTTGCTGAAGAAGGCGGAGTGAACTGGGGGCTGCCTTTATTGTTGGTATTTATTCAATCTGTCGTGATGATTATGCTCAGTTTGCCTTTTATTCAATTTTCACCGCTGTAGAATTCTGTAATTGAGTGCGTGTTCGTTCCGTGTTATATCCTTAAAACAGAATAATTTTGTATCCATAAACAATAAGTTTTAACACGGAGAATGACAATGAGTGTACGTCCACGCATGACTCATCTATTTGAACAACTGGGTTTAGATTCGAGTGAAGACGCGATTGCTTTATTTATCGTGACGCATCAACTCAGTGCCCAAACTAAAATTACCGAAGCAGACTATTGGACAGATGCTCAGCGTCAGTTCTTGGCCGAAAAAATTAAGTCAGATGGTGAATGGGCGATTATTGTCGATCAATTGAATGAATCATTACATGAAGATTCGTTGACGAAGTAAAACTGACGGGTCTTCCTTGGTTTTTTTAATGGGATCGGCTGAAATAGGCGATCCCATTTTTAATGCAAAATAAATTTAAGCGACCATTCAACATATAGAAAATCATTCGCTTTTTCTAAATGCTCAAACAGATCACTAAAAAAAGCCACCATAGCGGTGGCTTGATTAATAATTGAATTTTGTAGGTAAAAATTCAATTAGATGTGTTTCATCAATTCAACCAGCTTTTGTGCAGCAAGTGACTGAGTACGGCCTGGGTGCCATACCATGCCCAATTGACGATTCATGTTTGAAGGTAAATTCAGTTGTTTTAAATCTTGGTTCAATAAGGTTTTAGGAAGGACAGACCAACCGAGACCAATGGAAACCAACATACGAATCGACTCAAGTGAGTTATTGCTCATGGTAACTTTTGGCTTGAGTCCATACTTTTCAAACTCAGCCAAGGTAATTTGACTGGTATAGGTTTGCGCCGCAGGCAATAGACTTGGGTATTGGATCAAATCTTCTAAGGTTAAATGCTCAACTTGCGCCAAAGGATGGAAAGGTGCAACCACGAATACCAGTGGATCATTCCATGTCGTGATGTATTTTAAACGGCTGTCACCTTGTGGTGGTAAAGTCAAAAATGCCAACTCTAAGTCGCCAGCCAAAACTTGCTCATGGGCTTGTTCAGAATCAACAAAGTGTACATCTAAGGTCACTTCTGGAAACTGTTGTACATATTGACGCAAATGCGCCGGTAAATGGTGTAAGCCGATATGATGGCTAGTGCCAATTTTCAGTTTACCTTGAACCTGACCTTGCTCATGGCTGAGCGTATGGTGAATATCGCCCAACTCATTCAGCCAGCTTTTTACTTTTGGCAAGAGAGAGTTTGCTGCATGCGTCGCTTGAACACCACGACCCGCCGATTCAAAAAGTTTGACACCGAAGTATTCTTCTAAACTGTGAATACGTTTGGTCACAGCAGGTTGCGTAATGAAGAGCTGATCTGCTGCCAAAGAGATCGAACCAGTTTCCATGACTTTTACAAAGGCTTCAAAGGCTGCGAGATTCATCTTCATTCCTATAAAGAATTTTTATGCGTAGTCTCATTGTTATAATATTTTAAGAATAAATCAAAGGAAAAGTTGTATCTTTTGATTTAAAACTAGGCGTTCAAGCCAGATGACGCTTTAAATCTGAGGGAATTTTCTTAGTTCCATAGCGTTATTCGAGTACTTGGTCGCTGCATGATTTAAGGTTGGACTGTGACGTTTTCAGCTCAAATGCGTTGTTACAAAGTTGTTTTTTTAAACCGAAACCAGAGTTATGCATAATATAAAAATACAGGGCTGGAAAGTACTTCAACCGTTTGACTTGAAAAGGAGCGATGGCGTTTCTTGTTAACTCAGCATTGAACTAAAAAAAAAATGAACTCAAGTTTTGATGGCTTGGGGAACAACTTTTCATTGAATAATTAAAGCAACAGGTACAGTCAGGGCGGCATCGATTAGCAATGTTGTACCTCACAGGGAGAAGGCGATGGATATTAAACACATTAAAAATTTATTGGATATTTTTGAAGGGACAGTCGAAAAGCGCTGTGCGATATATGAAATCGCAGATGACGAAGACGACGAAAACCGTGCAGCTGCCGAGTGTAATGCGGCAAAAAACAAACTGATTCTTGCGATAGAACAATTGGTTGAGGCGCATGATCAGTTGGCCTTACAGCAAAAAAACAAGCTTTGATGATCCGTCTGCAATTGAATCTATAGGATGAAAAAAATAGAAAGTTAAAGTGGATAGAGTAAAAGAACGTTTTAAGGTCATTAAAAAAACCACCGTGATGGTGGTTTTTTTACAAGGAGCAGGGTTGGATTAAGCGGGGATATTTTCCTCTGCTGCTTTATCTTTCTTTTCCCATGCTTTTTCGTGGAAGAAAAAGGCAACCGCTTGAACAGTTGGTTCAAGTAAACTTAAGGTAATGGCCATTGCAATACTGCCAGTCACGTAATAACCAACCAACATCGCAACCGTGATATGCATGATGTAATAGCTCAAGGTTTTTTTGAACATGCGCTGATTATTTTCGACGAACTTGTTAATGTGTGCCATGAGAATGCTCCTTGTTAAATTGATAAATCTTGGCAATGAGTTAATAATAATGATTCTTATTTGCAATGTAAAAGAGAAAATTCAATTTATGATCATTGAATTTCTAAATCACCATTTAAAAATGGCAGAAAGTGATCAAAAACTCGGAGAAAAATCTAAAGTTTCATCTGCTGAAAGTATTGAAGTGAGTGTGTTTTGAACGCATCAATGGTGATTAAAATGCAACGGAAATCAGCAGTTAAATATCATTCCTATAAGTTTTTAAACTAATAAAAATGATAAATTAGATTTATGTGAATACGTGGTTATAATCGATTTAACGAAAGAATTTACCCAGTCCAGTGGAGCAAATCGACATGGCAGGCGAAACCCAAAAAGCGGAAACCCAAATAAAAAAAACCTTGTATGACAAATTGTGGGATGACCATCTAGTAAAACAGCGAGATGATGGCTCTTCATTATTGTATATCGACCGTCATTTATTGCATGAAGTGACTTCTCCACAAGCCTTTGAAGGGCTACAACTTGCAGGTCGTAAACCGTGGCGTTTAAGCGCTAATGTTGCAACGCCAGACCATAACGTACCTACGTCTACTAAGGAGCGTGCTGAAGGTATTGCAGGTATTGAAGATGATACCTCACGTATCCAAGTGCAAACTTTAGATGACAACTGTAAAACTTTTGATGTTGCCCAGTTTGACATCAACGATGTACGTCAAGGTATTGCGCACGTGGTGGGGCCTGAACAAGGTTTAACCTTGCCCGGTATGACCGTGGTATGTGGTGACTCACATACTGCAACGCATGGTGCATTTGGTTGCTTGGCTCATGGTATCGGCACATCGGAAGTTGAACACGTATTGGCGACTCAATGCTTAGTTCAAAAGAAAATGAAGAATATGTTGGTGCGTGTTGATGGTCAATTGGGTCAAGGCGTAACTCCTAAAGACGTGGTTTTAGCGATTATCGGAAAAATCGGTACGGCGGGTGGTACAGGTCACGCGATTGAATTTGGTGGTCAAGTGTTCCGTGATATGTCGATCGAAGGTCGTATGACGGTATGTAACATGGCGATCGAAGGTGGCGCGCGCGTGGGTATGGTGGCTGTCGATGACAAAACCATTGCCTATGTGAAAGACCGTCCGTATGCACCGAAGGGCGGACAGTGGGACGCTGCAGTAGAGTATTGGAATACTTTAGTGTCTGATGAAGGTGCGCATTTTGATACTGTTGTGGTATTGCAAGGTGAAGATATTGAGCCACAAGTGTCTTGGGGGACTTCTCCTGAGATGGTGATTCCTGTATCTCAAGCAGTGCCAACTTTAGAACAAGCCAAAGATGACGTACAGCGTAATGACTGGACACGTGCATACAACTATATGGGCTTAGAAGCGGGTCAAGCTTTGGCAGATATCCAATTAGACCGTGTATTCATTGGTTCATGTACCAACTCACGCATCGAAGATATTCGTGCAGCGGCTGAAGTGGCCAAAGGCAAAAAAGTGGCGGCATCGATTAAGCAAGCCATGGTGGTACCGGGTTCAGGTTTAGTCAAAGCACAAGCAGAAGCAGAAGGCTTAGATAAAATCTTAATTGAAGCAGGCTTTGAATGGCGTGAGCCGGGTTGCTCAATGTGTTTGGCAATGAATGCTGACAAATTGCAACCGGGTGAGCACTGTGCATCAACGTCTAACCGTAACTTCGAAGGTCGTCAAGGTAATGGTGGTCGCACGCATTTGGTGAGTCCAGCAATGGCAGCAGCTGCGGCAATTGCAGGTCACTTTGTGGATGTGCGTACATTCTAGTTTAAGCCCTCATCCCAACCTTCTCCCTGAGGGAGAAGGAGTTCCCTCTCCTTTTAGGAGAGGGTTAGGGAGAGGTCACGGATTCAGTGAGAAATAAACATGAAAAAATATACCGTTGAACAAGGTATCGTTGCACCATTAGACCGTGCCAATGTGGATACAGATTTAATTATTCCAAAACAGTTTTTGAAGTCTATTAAGCGTACTGGCTTTGGTGCCAACTTATTTGATGAGTTGCGCTATTTGGATGAAGGCTATTTAGGTCAGGACATTTCAAAACGTCCGATTAACCCCGATTTCGAATTGAACAAACCGCGTTATCAAGGTGCGTCGATTTTGATCTCTCGTGCAAACTTTGGTTGTGGTTCGAGCCGTGAGCATGCGCCTTGGGCATTAGAAGAATATGGTTTCCGTACTGTCATTGCACCAAGCTATGCGGATATTTTCTTTAATAACAGCTTTAAAAATGGCATGTTGCCAGTGATCTTGTCTGAAGAGATCGTAGATCAGTTATTTAAAGAATGTGCTGCATCTGAAGGCTATCAATTAACCATTGATTTGGCTGCGCAAGAAGTACGTACACCGAGTGGTGAAGCATTTACATTTGAAGTCGATCCATTCCGTAAACACTGCCTATTGAATGGCTTGGATGATATCGGTTTAACCTTACAAGCAGCCGATGAGATCCGTGCTTATGAAGAAAAAACCAAAGCATCTCGCCCTTGGGTATTTGCAGAAATTAAAGCTTAAGTCAGTGTCACTGTAGAACTTCTTAGTAGTCAGTCGGCTTAAGTCTTGCTAATATCAGGCGAAACAAAATTTATACGTTAGCCAGAATTTATCAGGTTGGGTTCGAAAAATGAAAAAGTTCTTCGGTCAGCTGGTTGTAACGGGAGCGCTGTTCGCAACGCTCTCTGCCTGTCAAAGCTTTGACACGGCACGCATTAAAAATGTGAAAGAAACTGAAAGTACAAAAAATAATGCTCTGATTTACTGTGCAGGTACAGCGCATTGTGAATTTGAGCGTTTTGATCAAATACAAGTGGTTGATCCAAATAATCAACATGTACAACGTGCTGCGATTAAAGCAGGCATTGTACGGTTGAATGGTCGTTCATTGTCTGAGCCTAATCCTTTGTATTTGTCTGTACCTTCAGGTCAGCATGAAGTCGTGATTCGCTATTATCCAATTTCTCAGGAAAAAGCAGAGCGCTTGCATGTCATTCACAACTTTAGGTCCAAACACGAGTACACCTTTAAAATGTACCGAGAGCGTTCAAAAAACACAGGCAGTTTACTGGATAAATCTGCGCCTGATCCGCTCTGTGTAGACTTAAAGCAAGGTGCAAAAACGATTCGACGTTTCTGCCGACCCTACAATGTCCTCACAGGACTTGGTGAGTTTGTAGAAAAGAAACTTTAAATCTGACTGGTAATCAAGCCAGCGTATAAATGGAAAGACTCATGTCAAAACATATTTTGATTTTACCAGGTGATGGTATTGGTCCTGAAATCGTGAAAGCGGCTGAACAAGTGCTGACACGTGTAAACGAGAAATTCAACTTAGGTTTGACTTGGGAACAAGGTCTTTTAGGTGGTGCAGCGATCGATGCGCACGGTTCACCTTATCCAGAAGTAACAGCAGCACAAGCGAAGACTGCTGATGCGATTTTATTGGGTGCAGTGGGTGGTCCTAAGTGGGATACCATTGAGCGTTCAATTCGTCCAGAACGTGGCCTATTAAAAATTCGTTCAGAATTAAATTTATTTGCTAATTTACGTCCAGCCATTCTTTATCCGCAGCTTGCAGATGCGTCGAGCTTAAAACCTGAAATCGTAGCAGGTTTGGATATCTTGATCGTACGTGAGTTAACTGGCGGGATCTATTTCGGTCAACCACGTGGTATTCGTGAACTCGAAAACGGCGAAAAACAAGGTTTCAATACTGACGTATATGCAGAATCTGAAATCAAGCGTATTGCCAAAGTTGCTTTTGAAATGGCGAACTTACGTGGTGGTAAAGTGTGTTCAGTGGATAAAGCCAACGTACTAGAAGTGACTGAGCTTTGGAAACAAACTGTAACTGCGTTAAAAGAAGAGCAGTATCCTGAAATTAACTTGTCTCATATGTATGTTGACAATGCTGCAATGCAATTGGTTCGTGCGCCAAAACAATTTGATGTGATCGTGACTGGTAACTTGTTCGGCGATATCTTGTCTGATGAAGCAGCGATGTTAACCGGTTCTATCGGCATGTTGCCATCGGCTTCTTTAGATGAAAATGGTAAAGGCATGTATGAACCTTGCCACGGTTCAGCGCCAGATATCGCAGGTCAAAACATTGCGAACCCATTAGCTACAATTCTGTCTGTTGCTATGATGCTACGTTATACCTTCCGTGAAGAAGCGGCGGCAAAAGCAATTGAAGATGCAGTAGGTAACGTCCTAGATCAAGGCTTACGTACAGGTGACATCATGTCAGAAGGCAGTACTCAAGTCGGTACAGTTGAAATGGGTCAAGCTGTAGTTTCTGCATTGAACTAATGTTGAATCAAAAAAACGCAGCGTTTATGCTGCGTTTTTTTGTGCCTAGAAATTCTCTGTACACGACAAATTTCATAGGATCCTTGTCCTATCAGGCTTTTTCTTTCTTAAAATTGCTAGCACTTTCTTAAATTCTTCTTTTTTTCCAAAACCAATCAAACGTAGAATAGCCATTTGA
>NZ_VPDB01000078.1:0-12788 GCF_013417925.1 Acinetobacter sp. YH12218 | reverse complement strand
TATAAAGAGTTCCTGTACCGCCATACTGTCAGCGCAGTGCGGTATCGAAAGGTGCAATCTCTAAGATTGCATGGGTCGCAAAGATTCCCCCACCATAGCTCTTAGCTTGGTGGTGGGAGTATGTCAAAGTCGCAGAGGTACAGCCAATAGGGTCAATATTGTGCTGTATGAGAAAGAAGAATATATGGACTCAGTTTAATGCCGATTGTTTTCCATGGTCAAATCACAGTTGTAACGTTATCCATAGCGTTTAAGCAGTTTTACAAATTCTTCCAGTTCTGCTTCATTGATTTCAACATCTTGAGGCAATACATGATGGCGTAAATGTGCTTCGATTAATTCATTCATTAATCCATTTACAGCACCTTTGATGGCCGCAACCTGTTGTAATACCTCAATACACCCTGCTTCGGGTTGCTGTAAAGCCAGTTCAACCGCATTGACCTGACCTTGTAGACGTTTAACCCGATTTAAAATCTTTTTGTCCTGATGTAAATGACTCAACACTTTCTCCCGAAAATAAATATACTATGGGGGAGTATATTTAAGCATAGAACCTAATGAAAACTTCCCCATCCATCCGAATTCATCATCATCAATTTGATGAAGGTAATCCACTCGCACAAAAACGGATCTTAATTGCCACTATTTTAACGGCAGTCATGATGTTGTTAGAAGTCATTGGCGGTTGGATTTTTAATTCGATGGCATTATTGGCAGATGGCTGGCATATGAGTTCACATATGTTGGCATTAGGCTTGGCCTATTTTGCCTATCGTGCGGCACGCCACTATGCTCAAGACGCTCGTTTTAGCTTTGGAACTTGGAAAATTGAAATTTTAGCGGGCTATAGCAGCGCGATATTATTGATGGTTGTTGCTGCATTTATGGCTTTTCATTCGGTGGAACGCTTATTCAACCCGGTCCAAATTCATTATAACGAAGCAATCCCTATTGCGATTTTAGGTCTGGTGGTGAACTTGATCTGTGCTTGGTTATTGCATGATGACCATCACCATCACCATCACCATCACCATCATGAGCATAGCCATGAGGAGCAGCATGATCATCATCACGATCTCAATCAGAAAGCAGCCTTCATGCATGTGGTTGCTGATGCGGTGACTTCGGTATTGGCGATTGTGGCTTTATTTGCCGGAAAATGGATGGGGTGGGGATTTTTAGATGCGCTATTGGGGATTGTTGGTGCAGTGCTGGTCGGTAAGTGGGCCATTGGCTTGATGAAAGAAACAGGACAAACATTACTGGATGCGGAAATGGATCACCCTGTCGTTGATGAGATTCGAGAAGTTTTAATGCAATTTCCTGTCGACGTCGATGTAACTGATTTACATGTGTGGAAAGTGGGTAAAGGTCAGTTCTCGTGTATTGTAGCTTTAGAAACCAGTCAGGCGTTGAGTGCCGATGAAGTCCGCCAAGCGCTGTCGATTCATGAAGAAATTGTGCATGTGTCTGTTGAAATTAATTCACCTGATGCAGCGTAATATGTTCCACGTGAAACGGCATGTAGCTATTGCGTAATGAACTGAAAAAAGCCCAAGACTTTCACGCGTTAAGGCTTAGAATGCTGAATCAATTAAATGTTGAAGTTCGGTCTATGTTGAAAAAAATATGTGCGTTGGCGTTAAGTACCATCCTTTCGACTTTTGCTTTGGCAGATGCGGCACACGTTCAAAAGCTCTTGGGAGAAAAGCACCCCAGTTTAAAAATTGAGAATATTCAAAGTACAGAAATGCCAGGCATATATAGTGGCTTTGTTGAAGATCAAGTTTTGTATTTGAGTGAAAATGCGGATTATGTGATTGCAGGTTCTATGATCCGTTTAAAAGATCAAAAAAATCTGACCAAACAATTGATCCTCAGTCAGCAAAAAACTGAGTGGAATAAACTACCATTACAAGATGCGATTAAAACTGTCAGGGGGAATGGGAAGCGCCAAATCGCGATCTTTTCTGACCCAAATTGCCCATATTGTAAGAAGCTTGAAGTAGAACTGGCAAAACTTAATGATGTGACCATTTATACTTTTGTCACAGCCATAAAACCGCAGTCGTTGGCGCCATCGAAGCAGATTTTTTGTGATTCAAACCCTGCTATGGCCTGGGATAATTTAATCAATAAGGGAATTCAACCGAAGTCAGCGAAAAGCTGTGCAAACCCCATTGATCGAAATTTAAAATTAGCAAAAAGCTTAAAACTAAGTGGTACACCGGGAATCGTCTTTGCCAACGGTTCGATCTTAACCGGTGCTTACCCTGCTGCTGAATTAGAATCGATGTTAAAAGAGATCAAATAATTTCAAGCTGTACGGCATGAATAAAATATAAATAAAAAAATACCCGTCTACAGGCGGGTATTTTAATGGCGCTATAAAAATTAGACGCGGTTTTTTTTCGTTACAAGGTTATAGATAAACAACACGATGATCGCACCAATGACGGAAGCGATAAATCCTGCAGCAGAATTTTCTCCATACAGACCTAATAAACGTCCGCCATAGGTCGCAAGTAAGGAACCTGCTATCCCGAGAATGGTGGTCATGATGAAACCGGCTTTGTCATCTCCAGGATGGATCGCACGTGCAATTAAACCAGCAATAAAACCAACAACAATCGCAACAATGAGTGACCACATAGTAACTCTCCTTTTGTTATCATGTATTTGTTTTTTACGACATGTTCAATCTTTATCTTTAATCAAAACTAAGCTGAGCTACAGCCTAAACATGCAAAAAACTGTTGTTTTTTTGTTCTGAAATAGCAAGAAAAGTAAAAAAAAAGTGGCCTTAGGCCACTCTTAAGTATCTGATCTTGCTTAGAGACCAATTTCGCCAATAAATGGAATGTGACGATATTTTTGATCATAGTCCAGACCATAACCTACGATAAATTTATCTTCGACTTCAAAACCTAAAAATTTCACTTCGAGTTCAATCTCACGACGTGAAGGCTTGCTAACCAAAGTACAAAGCTCGATTGAATTTGGATTGCGCGTCTGTAAAATTTCTAAAACTTTGCTTAAGGTATTTCCTGAATCGATAATATCTTCAACCACCAAGACATCTTTATCTTTAATGTCGCCGTCTAAGTCTTTTAAGATTTTTACATCACGAGTAGATACGGTCCCACCGCCATAACTTGAAACGGTCATGAAGTCGAGTTCATGCGGTTTTGAAATTGCGCGGCAAAGGTCAGCCATAAAAATAACAGAACCGCGTAAAAGACCGATTAACACCAACTCTTTGTCGCTGTTAGCATAGTGTGCATCAATTTTTGCGCCAAGCTCTTTCACTTTAGCTTGAATTTCTTCAGTGGAAATCAGTACGCTCATTTGAACAGACATGGGTAGATACCTAAAAAAGCAAATCAAAAAAATAAAAAAGGTGTTGACTTGCAACACCTCTAAAGATGAACCAATTTTAATACATCTGGCTCGCAGATGCATCTTTTTTGCCGTTGAAAATGTAATCAGTTTTTCTTGGAAGTGCTGTCACGCTTGAGTAAGCACAAACAAGCGACGGCAATCAGTCCAATTTTCAACGCTGTTTTTCGTCTCGGTCGAGCCGTTTTATGCTTTGACATACGCACATTGTCCAAACACATAGGTGGCATGGATATTACGATCATCACCCATCAGCATGAGGGCAAATAAAGCATCTTCCAGATTTTTGGCACGTTGTTGACGTAAGGCTTGTAAAGCCGTGGCATTTAAATCGAGCACCACAAAATCTGCTTCTTTGCCCAAATCAAAGTTTCCAAGTTTGTCCGCTAGATCTAAGGCTTTTGCTCCCCCTAAAGTGGCATGGTACAGCGCTTCAAATGCGGACAGTTTATCGCCTTGAAGTTGTTGAACTTTGTAGGCTTCATTGATGGTTTGTAGTTGGTTAAATGAGGTGCCTGCGCCAATGTCTGTGCCTAAGCCGACTTTCACCTGTTTTTCCCATGTTTTCTTTAATGGAAATAAACCACTGCCTAGGAACAAGTTCGAGGTTGGACAAAACGCGATTGCAGAGTTGGTCTGATGCATACACTCCCACTCGGCATCTTCCAAATGCACGCAGTGCGCAAACACGGAACGTGATCCGGTCAGACCATAATGATGATAAACGTCCAAATAGCCGTTTTGCTCAGGGAATAATGATTTGACCCACGCGATTTCATTTTTATTTTCACTTAAATGCGTATGTACATAGACATCAGGATACTCGGCTTTTAGCTCCCCTGCCCGTGCCAATTGTTCAGGCGTTGAGGTTGGGGCAAAGCGAGGCGTGATGGCATACAGGTTACGGCCCTTTCCATGCCACTTTTTGATGAGTGCTTTGGAGTCGTTATAGCCACTCTCTGCAGTGTCACATAATGCTTCAGGTGCATGTCGATCCATCATCACTTTACCGGCAATTAAGCGCATCTGATGCTGTTCTGCAGCTTTAAATAAAGCATCGACCGATTGTGGATGAACGGTACAAAAAACAAGAGCTGTTGTGGTTCCGTTTTTGAGTAACTCGTTTACAAAGAACTGTGCAATTTGCTCTGCATAAGCCGGATCTTCAAATTGGATTTCAGTTGGAAAGGTATAGGTATCGAGCCATTCCAATAGCTGTTCACCATAAGCCCCCATCATTTCCGTTTGTGGATAATGAATATGGGTATCGATGAAACCCGGAACAATCAATTGATCAGGATAATGCTGTACTTCAACCTGATCTGGGAGATGGTGTTGGCCCTCAGACCATGGACCGAACCATTGAATTTTTCCGGCTTGCGTAATTAGCAAACCATCTTCGAAATAGCGCACTTGGTCGTGAATTTCACGTGCTTGGGCAACTGTATTCTGAATATCTAGAAAGCGACCACGGATCGCTGTAGATGCGATAACAGAAGACATGACATACCTGCAGTTTAGAATTTTTTCGGTTGATTGTAGCCCAATTTGGTTCAAAATACCGTTAGAGTATTTGTGAAAATGTGTTCTAAAAAATAGAACAGTTGTTTATAAGTGATTCTGTTTTTTTGTTCATTGTATTTGATTTGAATAATACAAAAGCATTGAGCTGTATACATTGCATCGATGAATGAATAAAGACCATGAGTCGCAACGCTTGCTATATTGATCTCAAGAGCGCCCTTTAAAAAACGATAATGAACCCTTTAGTGAACATGAGCTATTCAGACCAATTAAAACATGACCTATTTCAGCATCAAGGCATCATGCAGATTTTACATGCCCTGTATGCCATAGATACACAGGCTTATTTGGCTGCAGGCGTGGTTCGTAATTTGATTTGGTCACAGCGACATCAACAACAAATACAGCTGATTGCTCCTTTGGGTTTAGATGATTTATTTGAGTTAAATGTCCGCTGGAACCCACGTTTAGTCAGTCAGGCGACTTTTTTGCAGCGTGTGCAGCAAAAAAAATTTTTACAACGCTGGCCGAAACTCAAACTCTTGATGACGCCTAAAGCTTAGTTCATGGCTTCGTGTCAGAATAAAAAGCCTTCTCGAAAAGAAGGCTTTTATTTATCTAAGCGTTTTATAGTGTGGTTTCATGGTACTTCTTGCTGTGTCGGATCGATAACCACGCAGTGATGGCTAAGGTCACTACAATAAAGCCGAGTGAAATCCAAATTGGCATGTGGAACACATCGAGCAACAGCATTTTAGCGCCAATAAACACGAGGATAATGCCCAGACCATACGGTAAGTAATGCATTTTCGATGCAGCACCAGACAAGAGGAAGAACATAGCACGTAGACCCAAAATCGCCATCAAGTTTGCCGTCAGTACAATGAACGGGTCAGAGGTAACCGCAAAGATTGCTGGGATTGAGTCAACCGCAAAAATTACGTCAGATGCTTCAACCAAGATCAACACTAAAAAGAGCGGCGTTGCCCACAAGACACCATTTTGACGAACGAAGAATTTATCTTCATGCATTTGAGGAGTAATACGCATGTGTTTACGTAGCCACTTCAAAATCGCCATATCTTCGATATCTTTGTCGTCTTCGTCTGAACCCTTAAGGAATTTAAAGCCGGTATACACCAAGAACGCACCGAAGAAGTACAGTACCCAAGAGAATTCTTGAACGAACCATGCCCCAATAAAAATAAAGATGGTACGCAGTACAATTGCGCCGAGGACACCGTAGAGCAACAGTTTACGCTGCAAAGCAGGTGGAATGGCAAAAGCAGCAAAAATCATGAGCCAGACAAAAACGTTATCAATTGCGAGTGATTTTTCGAGCAGATAACCAGCGAAATATTCCATGACTTTGGTGTTTGCAACAGCGACACCAGCGGTTTGCTGTAAGTAGAGCCACAATGCACCACCGAATAAGGTAGCCACAGAGACCCATGCAATACTCCAATAGGCAGCGGTTTTGACTTTGATTTCTTGGCCTTTGTTATTTTTAAAGCCTAAAAAGTCGATGAGTAGCATGATGGTGACTAAACCGAAAAATGCCAGATATAGCCATAAAGAGCCAATCGTTTCCATGTGTATTCTCCACATCTAACAACCAGCCATAAAAAAACCTCGACCAGTTGCCAGACGAAATAAAACGCCTGAGACAACATGATCAAGGTCTTGCCTACATCGTACTGTAATGATTTTCAGCAGCGATGCTCAGATACCGACTTTTTGCAAAGTGTAATGACGATATTCTGACACGTAAAACAAGGTTTACGTTTGGAGGAGGCTACTCCCCTTGTTCAAATTTTGTTTTGGACACTGTCCAAATATGCGGCAAAGCATGACAGTTTTTAGTACAAAGTGCAATCGGCAATTTGCGAATTCATTTAATGTGCCATGGGAGGATTAAAATCACCACGTTGTACCAACGCTAAGGCTAAAAGTGTGCCGATCACCGCGATGATTCCTCCGATCACGCCAATATAGCTCAAACCGAAATGTACGCTGACCATGCCGCCCAAGAGTGCGCCACCGCCAATGCCGACATTATAAAGTCCTGAATAGATAGCCATGGCGACATCTGTGGCATCGGATGCGAGATGCAGCGTCTTTGACTGTAATGCGAGACTAAATCCAATGATACTCATGCCCCACAATAAGCACACCGCACTCACACCTGCAAAACTCAAAGAAACAGGAAGCAACAGCAGCATGGATAAAGCCAGTGTGGCTGTACTCAAAGGAATTGCAACTTTAGGATATTTCCCACCAAATTTCCCAAAGAGATAAGATCCCAGAAAGCCTGCAGCACCAAAGATTAATAACAACGTGGTAGTTTGCATGGAACTGAATGCAGCAATGTTGAGTGAGAACGGTTCGATATAGCTATATGCGGTAAATTGCGCGCTAATTACGATAATGGTTAATGCAAAGACCATCATTAAGCTTGGACGGCGAATAAACTGTTTTAGGCTGCTCAGCGAACCTGAGTTCAAACTCGGCAGTATTGGCAGCGTTTTGGCTAAAATCAGGCAAACGATACTGGCGCCAATGCTAATCAGAGCAAAGGTATTTCGCCAACCATAGACTTCTCCAACCATACGCCCAAACGGAATACCGAGAACCATCGCCAAAGCCGTGCCTGTGGCCAAAAGCCCCAAGGCTTGAAATTCTTTGCCTTTCGGTGCAACACGAACCGCCAGCGATGCAGTAATTGACCAAAAAAGTGCATGTGAGAAGGCAATGCCGATTCGACTGAGCAATAAGGTATTAAAGCTCCATGCGAAATACGACAGAACATGGCTGATAATAAACACTATAAATAAACAAATCAGGAGCGAGCGACGTTCAATATTTTTGGTCAATAACATGATCGGCAAAGAAATCGGCGCAACCACCCATGCATACAGCGTAATCATGATACCGACATCGGTTGCGGCTAAGCTAAAGGTTTTGCCAATATCGCTGAGCAACGCGACAGGTACAAATTCAGTGGTATTAAAAATAAATGCTGCGAAAGCCAAAGCAATCACAGCCGTCCAAGAGCCAGAAAAAGCCGTTTCGGAGGGAGAGGCAGACATGAGTGTCTTCAAATAAAAAAAGTGGCATATTTTACTATGCTGTATACACAAGCAGGAACCGATTTAAGCCCTGTACATGCGGTTTAAATTAATACAAAAACAACAGAGTTGACCTGCATTACATGCCAATTTATAAAAAAATGGAGGAAATTTAAGATGTTTGTACAACAAGATGATGATCAAAAAAAAGGAGCTTTCTTTGTTGAGCAAGATGGGGAGCGTTTGGCAGAGATGACTTACTCATGGGCAGGCGATGATAAATTTATTATTGATCATACCGATGTCAGTGATAGCTTGCGAGGACAAGGTGTTGGACGACATCTCCTCGATGCAGCAGTGAATTTTGCTCGGGAAAAGAACGTGAAAATTATTCCACTCTGCCCTTTTGCAAAATCTGTATTTGATAAAGATGAATCGATTCGTGATGTTCTACGCTAAATTGTACAGCGTGATGTAGATTAATCATTTGGATAAATAAAAACAGCCTGATCGTATTGCGATCAGGCTGTTCTTTTATTTGAAATCTAATTGTGAAATTGAATTAAGATCGTGATTTATACAGCGATACAACCAAGCATGCTGCAGCAATGAGTAATACAAAGATGGCGACAAGATAAAGGTCCATAATAAAAATATCCGGCAAGTGTGATTTAATTGTTTTTTAATTAATGTGAAAGGTGTACGGATTTATTATCACCTACAGTTGAATATAGGTCGTTTAAGTTCTGTACCGATCACTTTCTCGTTTGTTACACGGTGTATTTTTTCATAAAAAGGAAGAAAAAACAGTGACTATGCAACATCAAGATAACGGTCAAAAAGGTGAATTTTTTCAGTTAAATGCTGAGGGTATACGCCTCGCAGAAATGAGTTACTTATGGCGTGATGAACACACTATTGTGGCAAATCACACGTGGGTAGATGATTCCTTACGTGGGCAAGGGGTTGCTCGTGTGTTATTGGATCATTTGGTGGAATTTGCTCGTGACAAACACTTAAAAATTATCCCAACCTGTTCTTATGTAGAGGTGATGTTTCGCCGAGACAAGACATTAGCCGATATTCAAGCCTAAAAAAGCCCGCGATGCGGGCGTTTTATCAGTATGAAAATTTAAAAACTGCGTTGTGCTCAATTGAGCTTGAGTTTCAACAGCGTTGATGGTGTTTTGACGATATGTGGCCACAATTGGAACAAAATTGAGCAGATCAATATTCCTAAAACCAAGCTTAAACACATGATATTTAATAAAGCAAAATCATTCAGCACAAAATAAATACTGCCAATGGTCATCATCATCAGTAAATAAATAAGATAGTGAGGAATCACGGTGCGCAGTGTTATTCCTAAGATAAGCGAGCAAATCACGACATTTAAAAAATCTGAAATGCCAAAATTATTCAGGATGATTAAGGCAGCAAAATATACACAAGTGATCGATAAAAATATGAATAAATTTTTGAGCATGGGAGACCTCTGTATTCATCCTCAAAGAGGAATCGTTTCATTGTTTTAATGTTGATCAGTTTAAAAATTTGAAGCTAATTTCGGTATCCGTGATATCGGTTTTCTGTTGTAAGTTAAAAAGCACATTTGATTAAAAAACATACAAATCTACACTAATTCTGTGGCTCATCCCACGTTAAAATCATGCAAATACTTGAAGAATAAACACAATGATACAACTCTGTTATGCCAGTACGCGTGTAGAACAACAATTTGATTTAATACAAGATTTAAGTGATATTTTGGTGAGAGCCCGCAGCTTTAATACTGAAAAAAATATTTTTGGCGTGCTGTACTATGCAGAAGGCCGGTTCTTCCAATGCCTGCAAGGTGAGCAAGCGGCACTCGAACAGCTTTTTCAGCATATTATGCAAGATACGCGGCATCGGGATATTGTGCGTTATCCTGATCAAACTATTGATCAAATCGATTTTTCAAAATGGTCGATGAAATATGTAAATCGACATAGTGAAATTGCCAGTTTATTCCAGCGCTTTGGACATTCAAGCTTTCAACCAAACCTGCTTAATACGGAACAAATTCAGGCGTTTTTAACGACATTGTTAAGATTAGAAAATGTTGAACAGCCGGTTAAGCTGGATTCAGGCTATAAAAACCGAGGCTATCAGCATTATTTTTAAGCTGAGTGTGAATAAAATAAAAAAAGCCCGCTTCGCGGGCTTCTTTCATTTTATCCAGTTGATTTAGGCTTTTAATGCACTGATCAACTTCTGATGTAAACCACCAAAACCGCCATTCGACATAATCACTACAGCATCGCCCTCGCCTGCCTCGCTTACGATGGTTTGGATGATGTCATCCAGTGAACGTGCCACGACAGCTTTATTCGCAGCAGCTTCAATCACGGGTTGTAGATCCCAATCCAAACCTTCAGGTTGATACCAAATCACTTCATCCGCTAAGCGTGCAGAATGTGCAAGGCCATCTTTATGGCTACCCATGCGCATGGTATTAGAACGTGGCTCGATCACCGCCCAAAGCTTACGTTGACCCAGACGCTTACGCGCACCTTCTAACGTGGTATCAATCGCCGTTGGGTGATGTGCAAAGTCGTCATAAACCTCAATGCCACGGACTGTGCCCAAAAGCTCCATACGACGTTTGACACCGCCAAAGTTTGAAAGCGCTTCACACGCCATTTCAATCGAAACACCGACATGTTCAGCCGCAGCAATGGTTGCCAAAGCATTGGCTACACTGTGTTGCCCAGTCATATTCCATTTGACTTCGCCTTTCACAACACCATGCTGTAGCACTTTGAAATGTGAACCGTCAGCAGACAATTGTTCTGCATACAATTCAGATTTGTCATTGGCATCTAAAGATGTACGCACGACAGGTGTCCAGCAGCCCATTTCCAAGACTTCATCAATTTTTGTTTCGGTGATGGGCGCAATAATACGGCCTTCACTTGGAATAGTACGAACCAGATGATGGAATTGCTTTTGAATCGCCGCCAAGTCATCGAAGATATCGGCATGGTCAAATTCAAGGTTATTTAAAATTGCTGTTTTAGGATGGTAATGCACAAACTTAGAACGTTTATCGAAGAATGCGGAATCGTATTCATCGGCTTCTACACAGAAATATTGACCACCGCCTAAACGTGCACTTTCACTAAAGCCTAAAGGTACGCCGCCAATCAAGAAGCCTGGATTTAAACCTGCTTGATCGAGCACCCACGCCAGCATGGTTGTGGTTGTGGTTTTACCATGTGTGCCTGCAACACCTAACACATGTTTGCCTTGTAGGACGTGGTCTGCAAGGAACTGTGGGCCAGAAATATAAGGCAGGCCTTCATTCAACATGTATTCCACAGCATCAATACCACGTTTCATAGCATTGCCGACAATCACGAGATCTGGATGTGGTTGAAGATGGCTACGGTCATAGCCTTGCATTAAGGTAATGCCTGCATTTTCCAATTGGGTAGACATTGGTGGGTAAACGTTTTGGTCTGAACCCGTGACCTTATGTCCTAAATCGCGCGCCAAGAGCGCCAATGAACCCATAAAGGTGCCACAAATACCCAAGATATGCAGATGCATTCGTTCTAACTCCACTGCTTTTACCGACACATCACTTTGTTATTGTGGTGTTGTCATTATAGATTTGGTTGAAAAAGTTAATTTCATTTGAGAGCAACCATAGCAAGGGTCTTAGCGAAAAGATAGATTTTTTTGTATGAGATCGTACAAAAAGATTGAGCTCGTAACTGATCAAATGTGTGTGATTTTCTTAATGATAAAAACACGGAAAATAGGCGCGAAATTGTGATGAAAAACGTACAATAAGCGCAATTTTTTGCGATCTTGATTGCTTATGTCACTTGCCCTGTTTTTATTGATTATTTCCAACTGTTTTATGACTTTGGCCTGGTATGGGCATTTGAAGTTTTTACATGATGCGCCGCTTTGGCAAGCGATTTTATTTGGATGGGCGATCGCGTTACTCGAATATAGTTTTATGATCCCAGCAACGCGATTGTTGGCCAAACATGGGTGGTCTTTGGGTCAAATGAAAATCACACAAGAAGTCGTGACGCTATTGGTCTTCGTTCCATTTATGATTTTCCTTTTTAAACAGCCCTTTAAATTGGACTATTTGTGGGCAGGTTTATGCCTTTTTGGGTGTGTCTATTTCGTGTTTCGCAGTGCTTAACTGATCCGATGCCGCATGGGTCCGATCATTTAAGTGAGGCGTGTTTGCAGGCATTTTTGAGGACTTTACTAAACTCACGGTCTCTTGGAGTGGGATCTTCATAGTCAAAGGCATAATCACTCTCACTGGTCAGTACAGTCATTTGACCGTCTGCTTCAAAGTTCATGAGTGCAAAAACATAGCTACACGATATTCTGAAATTGAATACATTTTATCACGGCCATCATCTGCTTTGTAATAGCCTGTCATCTTGACCGACTCACGTTCATCAATGATCGATTTGCCAGTGACTAAAAATTTTTCGTGGATGTAGCCATTACTCTTAATCTGGCTGTTATAGCCTTTTTGTTTCTGTAAGAGGTTAAATTCTATTTCAAATTGGCTGGTATTGAGTTGAACCAGTTGGGCAAAACTCTGAGAGCTTAAGGCTAAAGTGAGCAGGATGAAGATCTGTTTCATCTTTAACTAAATGTGCGGAATTCTCCATCTATAATCTGTGATTTAGATGGAGATGGATAGCACGCCTTTTCAGTCGGGTCTTTCTTGGTTTTGGATGTATTCTCGAATTACATCAATTGTCGCTCCAC
>NZ_VPDB01000077.1:0-12840 GCF_013417925.1 Acinetobacter sp. YH12218 | reverse complement strand
CATGAAATACGGTATTCTGATGTGACAAAACCTGAATCCTGGTCGTTAAAGTGTTTGTTTGCACTCATATTTTAACTGTTAGGACTCAGGTTTTTTTATTTAAAGCAAACTATGGGACAGCAGTGGCCGTAGCTCGCTTTTTTGTTCTTAATCTCTTTCCAGATAAGGGTTATCAAACCCTAATTTGGCTAAAATCTCGATCTCCAAAGCTTCCATTTCTTCAGCATCTTCATCAGAGGTTTCATGGTCATAGCCCATGAGATGCAACGTACCGTGTACCAGCATATGCGTAAAGTGGGTCAGGGGTGCTTTGCTTTGTTCTTGTGCTTCACGAAGAACCACAGGAATACAAATCACCAAGTCGCCAATCGGAAATGAGTCTAAAACTGCAGCCATTTCATCGGGGAGATCGCTCGGAAAAGACAACACATTAGTCGGTTTGTCTTTACCACGATATTCCAAGTTCAATTTGTGGCTTTCGTCATTGTCCACACATGCAATACCGATCTCACAATCACTTTGTGTATCGATATGACGTAAAGCCGTTTCCACGACTTTTTTGATATGCGCACGTTTCACCACCAATTCAGGTGACTGAAAATTTTGCTGCAAGGAGAGATTAAGTTTCAAAATGAATCCTTAAATGTTTTCGTCTTGATGCTGCCCATCAGCTTTAGCATCATTGTCCGCCACCAAGGCTTCCTGACGTGCTTTACGTTCTGCACGTTGTTCAGCTGTAAGGCGATGTTGTTCGCTGTCCCATCCCTCATAGGCTTCAACAATTTTTTGAACCAATTGATGACGTACCACGTCACGAGAGTGGAAGCGAGTAATATGAATTTCTTTGATTTTTTCAATCACACGTAAGGCATGTGCCAAACCAGATTGTTGACCACGAGGTAAATCGACCTGTGTAATGTCGCCCGTGATCACCGCTCGAGAACCAAAGCCTAAACGGGTGAGGAACATTTTCATCTGTTCAGGGGTAGTGTTCTGTGCTTCATCTAAAATCACAAAAGAATGATTTAAGGTACGACCACGCATGTAGGCCAGTGGTGCAACTTCAATCACTTGACGTTCAATTAGTTTTGCGACTTTTTCAAAACCGAGCATTTCATACAAAGCGTCATATAGCGGACGTAAGTAAGGGTCAATTTTTTGGCTCAAATCACCGGGTAAAAAACCCAATTTTTCACCGGCTTCAACCGCAGGGCGAACCAATAAAATGCGTTGAATTTCGTTACGTTCTAGCATATCTACAGCAGCGGCGACCGCGAGATAAGTTTTACCTGTACCCGCTGGGCCGATACCAAATGAAATATCGCTTTGTAAAATACGCTGTACATAGCGTTTTTGATTGGCACCACGTGGATTGATTCGACCTTTACGGGTTTGTAGATAAACATTGTCTAAACCGGTATGCTCATTTTCAGAAAAATCTTCCTGAATTTCGCGGTCAGTCTGACTGCCTTGAATCATCATGTGTAAAATGTCCGCACTAATCTGTGGATTGGTTTCGGACTCTTCATAAAGACGGTGAAGGAGACTTTCGGCTCTCTCTACCGCATCGATTTCCCCATCGATAAAAAAAGCATCTGCACGATGAGAAATTTTGACATCTAAACGTTGTTCAATTTGTTTGAGATGACCGTTATAGGCACCAAGCATGCTTTGTAAACGGTCAAGTGGAATACCAGCAAAAGTTACAGTACGTCGAATCGCTGCAGTCAAGAGAATTCCTTTAAATTGGTCTGACGATTAAGCTTACATTACGCCACGTCAGGCTCAAGATTCAAGAGTTCACCGTAAACAAACTTCAAAGTTTTAATATCGGTCACTTCAATCTCTGCAAAACGCCCAACCCATGCAGGATCACCGATAAAGCTAACCAAACGTGTATTGTCTGCAGTACCAATCAGCAAGTTCGGATCTTTGTCTGAAACAGACTCAATCAAGACACGTTGAATGGTTCCTAGCATTGCATCAGTTTTATCAATACTAGATTGTTTAATCCATTGTTGAACTTTTGCAAGACGTTCTTTTTTCACATCTTCAGGGGTCGTGTCTTCAAGTTCTGAAGCAGGAGTACCCGGACGTTTTGAGTAGATGAAACTGTATGAATGATCGAAATCCATATCTTGGATAAATTGATAAGTTTCTTCGAAGTTTTCGTCAGTCTCACCCGGAAAGCCAATAATAAAGTCGCTAGATAAATGCATATCAGGGCGAACTTGACGTAATTTAGCAATTTTATCGATATATACATCAATCGTGTGGTTACGTTTCATGGCTTGTAGAACGTCATTCGAACCACTTTGAACCGGTAGATGCAAGTGAGAAACCATTTGCGGTAAGTCACGGTAGCATTGAATCAAGTCATCGTTAAATTCAAGCGGGTGCGATGTGGTGTAACGAATACGACCAATCCCTGGAATCTCAGCAACTAAACGTAATAAGTCTGCAAAGGTACAGATTTCCCCTTCAAAAGTTTCACCACGGTAGCCATTCACGTTTTGGCCGAGTAATGAAATTTCACGTACGCCTTTTTCAGCTAAAGTGGCAATTTCAGCCAATACGTCATCGAGTGGGCGAGAAACCTCTTCACCACGGGTATAAGGAACTACGCAGAATGAACAGTATTTAGAACAGCCTTCCATGATAGAAACAAAGGCTTTAAACCCTTCTACACGCGGTTCCGGCAAAAAGTCGAATTTTTCAATGTCAGGGAATGAAATATCCACCAACTGAATTTTTTCTTTTTTTGGTTTGACCACTTGCTCAGTATGCTGATCGAGCATTTGTGGTAAACGATGCAAAGTTTGTGGGCCAAAGACCATATCGACATAAGGCGCACGTTTTTGAATGTTGTCGCCTTCTTGAGATGCCACACAACCACCGACACCAATCACAAGATCAGGATTCTTTTCTTTCAGTTTGCGCCAGCGGCCTAACTCAGAAAATACTTTTTCTTGTGCTTTTTCACGGATAGAGCAGGTATTCATCAGGAGAATATCCGCTTCTTTAGGGTCGTTCGTCAGCACATAGCCGTGAGAATCACCTAAAAGGTCGCCCATACGTTGACTGTCATACTCATTCATCTGACACCCTTGCGTTTCGATGTACAGTTTTTTCACTGCTCCATCTTGAGCTGGGGTGTGCTGTGGCTGGGTAACAGTGTTATCTGGGGCAGCTTGGGCACTATTGGGGATGAAGGTTTGAACCGTCATGTAGGCTCCTAAAGGAATTTTATGAAAATCAATAACCATACGTGGCTGACAGACAATTCAATCAATTGAATTGTGCAGCTGCGGAGGTCAAAAAGGGGATTTTAAGAATGGGCAATATTTTAGCAGTAATTCACTAGAAACTTACAGCCTAAAATTACAACTCTGCCATATTGATTTATGAAGTAAAAATGTTTGAAAATTAATATTGGCTAATCATAAGGTTACATAACAGAACACAATGCAGAGTTTAGAATTATTAAACTAATTCCTAAACAAAGTTCGATGTGCTGTAACTGAGCAGAATGACATGAAAGAAGGCAAGTGGATGTTAAAACATAATTTTAAACAGAAAAATTACGCTAAATTACTTGCTTTGAGTGTCGGGCTCTCCGGAATTTCTGCGTTTGTCCAAGCCGCAGATGAGCAGTTTAACGATGCTTTACGTGCTGCGAATGCAGGCAATATTAGTTTATTACAACAATACCAATCATCCATGCAAAATGACGTTTTGGGCTATTATCCAGAATATTGGTTACTGAATAACAATTTGGCTTCACAGCCAGCAAGTGCCATTATTAATTTTGCACAGCGCTATCCAAATTCGGCAATGGCAGAAAAATTAGCCGCAGATTATGTTGAAGAAAAAGTCAAACAAGCTGATTTCGCTACAGCACAGCCTGTCTTGCAATATGTGACTAATGCTGACCGTGCTGAAACATGTGCCATGGCTCAAGTCCGCGCAAAGTCGGGCGACCCTCTGGTCTACGCAGAATTTAAAGATGTATGGTTGACCACAAACTCACAACCTGACTCGTGTACGGGCTTGGGCCGTATGATGCTGTCGAGTCCTTTAATGACTCAAGATGACCGCCATCAACGGATGTGGGGACAGTTAAGAGCGGGTCAGTCAGGACAAGCGATTGCGACTGCGCAAACCATTGGCGTAAATATTAATTTGTCACAACTCAACACCATTCAAGCCAATCCACTGAATTATTTATGGTCTGCACCCAAAGCCACAGCTGAAGATCATGCATACCTGATTTATGCGATGGGTCGCTTGGCCGATAGCGACTTAAATGGCGCGATTTCTTCGGTGAAACGTGCAGCAGAAGGCACACCAGCCGATGTACAAAAAGCCCTATACCGTAGTGTCGGGTATATCGGTGGTACAACGGTAATGAAAAATAATTTCAACCGTGAAGTTCTAAATTATCTTGATTTGAGTTATGGACTGCCTTTTAGTGCAGAAGAAGCCGAGATTTATGCGCGACAAGCCATTCGTTTTGGCGCATGGGAAAGTGTCATTCGTGCAATTGATGCGATGAGCGTTTCGCAAAAGCAGGAAGACCGTTGGCAATATTGGTTAGCACGAGCATCTGAACAACGTGGAGATGCCTCATCTAAACGTGCGGCTCAAGACATTTATCGCAAGCTTGCCGTTGGCGATGATTACCATAATTTGTTAGCACGTGACAAAATTGGTCAGTCTTATAACAATATTCCGTCAAATGTGCAGCCTTCGTCACAAGATGCGCAGCGTCTCAGTCAGGATATTCACTTCCGTCGTGCCTTTGCATTGCGCAATATTAATGCATCTGACAGCTATATTAACCGTGAATGGAACTGGGCAGTGCGTCAAGCCTATTTAAAGCATGATGATGGCATGATTCTTGCCGCAGCTAAACGTGCAACCGATATGGGGTGGTATGATCGGGCGATTTATGCGGCAGATCGAACCACTAAACAGCACAATTATGCTTTACGTTATGCTATGCCGCATCAAAATTATGTGGTGAGTCATAGTCGTAATGCCGGCATTGACCCTGCATGGGCTTATGGTTTGATGCGTCAAGAAAGTCGGTTTGTCACTAGCGCACGTTCACATGTCGGTGCCGGTGGTTTAATGCAAATTATGCCAGACACCGCAAAATTGGTGGCTCGTCAGATGGGGGAGAGTTATAACCCCGCTGCATTAACGGATATGAATACCAATATTCGTTATGGCACTTTCTATTTATCGATGATTCAACGTCAATTGAGTAATAGTCCAGTCTTAGCGACCGCAGGTTACAATGCGGGTCCAAATCGTGCTCGACGCTGGCAGCCTGAATATCAAGCAATTGCAGCGGATCAATATACGGAATCGATTCCATTAACGGAAACTCGAGACTATGTAAAACATGTGATGACCAATGCAACCCATTACGGCCTTTTATTAGGTCAGGGGCCACAATCGATTGAAAAAAGAATGCAAATGATTCCATTACGGAATGCGCAATAAATTTTAAAGCAAGATGCGCCTGTTTTTAGGCGCAATATGGGTAAATGATGAATGCCGAAAATGGACATTAGACCTGCTTATCGAATACTGACATCACTGCTCATCGGCAGTGGTGCAGGCTTTGGTATGTCTATGCTTTCGGCTGCACCGGTTGTAAAAGGGTATGTGATGGATGTGCAAATGGTGCCTGCTGTTTGCGCCTATGACCCATTAAAAAGTAAAAAACGTAAATGTTTAGAAGGGTATTCACTCAATATCACGGGTCTATATCCAGAAACCTCTACACGTGATTGCACGACCAATAGTTCAGCTAAACTTTCTCCGTTGCAAGCGAAAGTGGTTGCACGGATTATGCCTGATGAAAATGCTCGCGTGGCTCTTTGGCACACTACCGGCGGCTGTGTCCCAATGAATGCTAGCCAGTATTTCAGAACCATTATTAATCATGCAGATAAGCTAAAAATTCCAGATGAATTGACCAGTCAAGAAACCCAATCCATTCAAGCCAATGTCTTGCGTAATAAAATGTTGCGTATGAACAGCGGATTGGTATCACAAAGTATTGAATTTAACTGTATGCAAACCCGTGGTGGTAGTCTGCTGACTGAGATTAAAATTTGCTATAAAAACAATGGTCAGTACAAAAGTTGCCCTGCGACTATCGTCGGAAATTGTCCTGCAACTTTCATAATTAAAGGTTCTTTCTAAGCTTTTTTCGGCATTTTATTTATATTTCCTATCATACTTTTGTTGAAAAGCATTCTCTTTTACATGCAAGCGTCAAAAGATTGGAGTACAATCTTTGCCGTTTATGATTATTAAGATTAGATAGAACAGCTATTTAATCATTATGACCTTCCTCAATTGGAGATAATTACATGAAGCAAGCAGTTCGTGTTGCCGTTACTGGCGCAGCTGGTCAAATCGGTTATAGCTTATTATTCCGTATCGCAAGCGGTGAAATGTTGGGTAAAGACCAACCAGTTATCCTTCAATTATTAGAAATTCCAGTTGAGAAAGCTCAACAAGCGCTTAAAGGCGTAATGATGGAACTTGATGACTGCGCATTCCCTCTTTTAGAAGGTATGATCGGTACTGATGATCCTAAAGTTGCATTCAAAGATGCTGACTACGCTCTTCTTGTAGGTTCACGTCCACGTGGTCCTGGTATGGAACGTGCTGACCTTCTTAAAGTAAACGGTGAAATCTTCATCGGTCAAGGCCAAGCGCTTAACGAAGTTGCTAGCCGTGACGTTAAAGTTCTTGTTGTAGGTAACCCTGCAAACACTAACGCTTACATCGCAATGAAATCTGCTCCAGATCTTCCAGCGAAAAACTTCACAGCAATGTTACGTCTTGACCACAACCGTGCGTTAACTCAACTTGCTCAAAAAGCGGGTGTTGCAGTTTCTGACATCGAAAACATGACAGTTTGGGGTAACCACTCTCCAACAATGTATGCTGACTACCGTTTTGCAAATGTAAACGGCGAAAGCTTAAAAGACAAAATCAACGATGCTGCTTGGAACAAAGACGTATTCCTTCCAACTGTTGGTAAACGTGGTGCTGCGATCATCGAAGCGCGTGGTCTTTCTTCTGCTGCTTCTGCTGCAAACGCTGCAATCGACCATATGCGCGATTGGGCTCTTGGCACAAACGGCAAATGGGTAACTATGGGTATTCCTTCTGACGGTTCTTATGGTATTCCTGAAGGCGTAATGTTCGGTTTCCCTGTAACAACTGAAAACGGCGAATACAAAATCGTTCAAGGTCTTGAAATCGACGAATTCAGCCGTGAACGTATCAACGTCACTCTAAACGAGCTTGAAGAAGAACGTGCAGCAGTTGCTGACATGGTTAAATAATTTAATTTTTTAAATTAAATTATAAAAAAAGCACTCCATTTGGGGTGCTTTTTTATGGCCTGCGAAAAATACCACGCTTAAGTTTTGAACAAAAAATAACACGTTGAGATGCTGTTGCAACTGACAAAGTCAATTAAACAGATAACTATGAAGATGGAAGAAATGTTTTTGGCTTGAGGAGAACGGCAATGTTTGATCAACAACCGACGTTGGAACTATTTTTTGAACAATTGGGGTTGGATGCAAGTCCGGAAGGCATCGATCAATTTATCGAAACGCATCAAATCACCATGGATGTTCCATTGCATGAAGCGCCATTTTGGACGAAGTCACAGCGCGACTTTATTATTAGTCATTGGAAAAAAGATGATGACTGGGCCATGGTGGTCGATATTTTAAATGAACAATTGCATACAGAACATAAGCTTTCAGGATCATGCAAAATCTAAATACAATTTGAAACAACAAACCTAGTTTTATCGCTAGGTTTTTTTAGCTTCATCATATAAGTTAATTAAATAATAAATGACAGATTAGTTGATAAGGAGGGCGAGATGCTCAATCAAAATAAACCATCCTTAGCTTTATTGTTTTCTCAATTGGGGTTAGCCAGCAGTCCAGCTGCGATCGAGTTATACGTCCGTACGCATCAGCTTGCTGCAAGTGAAAATTTACATGATGCGCCGTTTTGGAATAAAGCGCAGCGTGATTTTCTAATCAGTCATTTAGTACAAGATGATGATTGGGCTATTTGGATTGATGAGCTGAATCAACAGTTACATATGGATGCATATAAGCTGCAGCCGGCATAGATTTCATTTCTCCACAAATAAAAAAACACCTCTTCGGAGGTGTTTTTTTATTTAGTGCAGTTTGCTTTGGCGTAATTCTGCAAACCAATCTTCTTGGCGATAAGGATTAAATGCAGGATGCTCAAGTAAAGTTGTGAGTTTGAATTCTTGAGATTTGCAGTATTTATTTAACCAGTGGCGGGTTAACGCAGGTTCCTGTTTTACCGCAGAGGCATAGGCCAAGTAGAAGTAGATGTCGCCATGCTCAGCTTTGGACATCGGTTTCATAATCTGCTGGGTAATCAGGGCATAGCGCTGCTCTTGGGTGATTTCAAAAAATACCATATAAGCTTTGGCTAAATGCACAGACAGATTGATGTATAGCTCTATCGGCATTTCTTCAAATTCAATCCGGCTTTGTTCAAGCAGAACAATGGCTTCTTGCAGAAAATACACTTGTTCTTGATGGTTCTTGCTTAAGCCAACCAATTGCAGACGTAAGTCAGCACGCTCAAGGGCAAGTTCAGGGCTGTTGCCTTGTAGAAATAATTGATCGGTTTCGCCAATACGCTGAATGATTTGTTGACTGTTTTGACGCATCGGGTACATCCTCATCTATGAATGACTCATATATGAGGATAGTTTAAGGGATTTAAAGGAGGAATATCGAATTACCACATCGTGTTGTCATTACGCAGCCAAGCCGTAATCGATAAACGTTGATGTTTGGCTTCGAGTACCTCGTGTAATAGGTCACTTTGGAATAACGCAATGCGATTCGGTTTAGGTTCTAAAATATGCCAAACATCATTCTTATCTTGTAAGCGCAATTCACCGCCCCAGTCGGCTTGCCAATGTTCATGTAAATAATAAACCGCTGAAATGACACGTCCATTTTTGCCTTGAGGATTATCTTTATGCAGGGCATAAAATTCACCTGCGTTATAACAGGCAAAATGTGCTTCGACTTCGTGAATGCCAGAAAAAAATGCGCGATTAAATTGTTCTGATAAATGTTGTAAGGCTTGAACGTGTTCTTGTGCGACATCTAATGTGTCGTTAATCCATAAAATATGATCACTTCTAATTTTACTGATGACCCCATTTTGTACGGCTGCATCCCGAAATTTATTTAAATTTGACATACATTCTTCAACAAGTGCATGTATATATTCAGCAGGATAAGCGTCATCAATAATGCTAAACCCGTGTTGATCTAAATCATCGAGGATTTGATCAACCGGCCAAGACTTTGGGAGAAAGGCTGTTTCCATATACGATCCATAAAGTTGTGGAAAAAAAGGTGACGTATTCTAGAGCAAGAATAGCATCGGAATGAAACTATTTTTCATGCTAAAATGTCCGTTGATATCAGGAATTAAAGAAACATGAATTACCGTCACCATTTCCATGCAGGCAATTTTGCCGACGTGATGAAGCACGTTTTGCTGCTTCAGTTATTAAGTCGACTGAATGCAAAAGATAAACCTTATCGCTATGTAGATACACATGGTGGTGCAGGTAAATATGATCTTTCGACCTCTGAAGCACAGAAATCAGGTGAGTTTTTAAATGGTATTCATCGTTTAGTTAAGCTCGATGATTCGATTAAACGCAATGCGCCTGAAGGTGTTCAACAATATTTAAAAGTTGTTGAAAAAATGCGTGAAAACTTTGGTAAAGGCGCTTACCCAGGCTCTCCATGGTTTGCGCTCGAAGGCATGCGTGAAACTGATAAAGCCACGATTTTTGAAATGCAGCGTGATGTGTTCCAACAATTGCGCCACAATATTTTTGATAAACGTGCAGGCTTGCATGAGCGTGATGCTTACGAAGGTTTATTGGGCGTAATTCCACCAAAAGAAAAGCGTGGTTTGGTCATGATTGACCCGCCTTACGAATTAGAACGTAAAGATTTTCCACAGCTTGTAGAATTATTGGTGGCTGCTTATAAAAAATGGCCGACAGGCGTTTTTGCGGTATGGTATCCAATTAAAGACCGCGCGATGATTGAACGTTTTGAAAAGAAAATGTACAAAACCGGCATTCGTCGTCAGTTGGTTTGCGAAATTTGTGTATGGCCAGATGACACTCCAGTCGGTCTAAATGGTTGTGGTTTATTGGTGATTAACCCACCTTGGAAATTCTCTCAGGATGCGGATGAAGCATTACAATGGTTGTTCCCACATCTTCGTATGAATGAAAATGGTGGTCATGCAGCCGTACGTTGGTTAGTTGGCGAATAATTTTAAACTTGAAAAAGAAAGGTCACAGTTAGGATCGAACAATGACAAATACAAATAAACCTGAGCGGGAAATTTCTTCGAAGGATGAAAATGCATTTGATGGCATTACATTTGAAGTTGAAGAAGAGGAGCACACCCATGAAGGGCATAAAGTGAAACGTCGTGGGATCTATCTGTGGCCAAACTTGATTACAACCGCAGCGTTGTTATCCGGCTTTTATTCAATAATTGCCAGTATGAATGGTGAATTTCAACAAGCCATTTATGCTATTTTTCTTGCAGCATTATTTGATGGTTTGGATGGACGTGTCGCACGTGCTATCGGCGCACAAAGTCCATTTGGTGAACAGTTTGACTCCTTATCAGACTTGCTAGCATTTGGTGTTGCACCTGCCATTTTAATGTATAGCTGGAGTCTAAATGACTTAGGCCGTATTGGCCTGGCAGCATGTTTTGTTTACACCGCATGTGCAGCCTTCCGTTTGGCACGTTTTAACGTACAAATTGGGGTCGTCGATAAACGTTACTTTATTGGTGTTGCAAGTCCACTCGCAGCCGTTATGATTATTTCATTGGTATGGGTAGGTATGGATATCCCTGCGGTCTTCGACTTACGCGAAATAGGTATTCAGATTTTTAATGCGGTAGTGATTATTGCAGTGGGTCTATTGATGATCTCAAATGTAAAATACTATTCATTTAAAACGGTGGATCGTCGCCGTGTTCCATTTGCCGTGTTACCAATAATCGTCTTTGTTTTAGCAGCTGTAACGTATAATATTCCAATGGGTATTTTAATTATTTCAGTGATTTATGCATTGTCTGGTTTTGTCACCACCTTAATGGCAAAAAAGGCAGAAGCATGAGTTAAAGCATGAAATAAAAAAATGAAAAGGAGCTTGATATGCAGATATTTCAAGATTTCTTGGATCAATCAAGGCGACTGAATCAAGCTCCAGATTTACAACATAAAAAAATAAATTTACATGCGCCGAATACGCCTTATCCTTCAGTCCATTATGGACTTTGTCTACCGAATCTTCCTGCGCCATTACATTATCTTAACTTTATGAGTTGGCTCGGGCAGCCTCAGATTCCTGCTTTTCAAAATCCTGCGTCCATTCAACAAGACGAACTCAATACAGCCACAGTAATGACCAGTGTGAGCGGTCATATGGTTGGTCAATTACAATCATATTCCATTAAAGATGACTGTAGTCTGAGTGATACCGTCTTTAAATTTAGAGATAAAGAGCAGATCGGTTGGGATGGAGCGGTATTTCAAATCCATCGAGCAGATACTGAACTCAGTTTAGATTTGTCCGTGCAAACTACCGATATTTCCTCGTGTTTAATTAAATTAAGATTAGGTCTTGCTGAATATTGGTCAGTGATGTGTCAATGTGAAGGTCAAATCAAATTTCAGGGCCAGATGTATGATGTAAATCAGTTGGCTGTTTTGTCTTATGCACAAATACGCAAGTTTCCATATTTACCTTTAGCGTTTTATACCCATCAGGTAATCAACCTTAGCCGACAGCGTCAAATTATCTTTATGCAAACGCGAGATCGTTATAACAATATTTTGAGTTCGCGTTTATATCTAAGAGATTTAAATCAGCAGCAAGTGTTCATGGCAGACCAAGGTGTGTTCTTTAAAGTCATGCGCGTTTATCCCGTTGTTAAAACCCCAAATTTGCAAAAAATGTATTTGCCACGTGAATTTGAATGGATTTACCAAAATGACAAACTGAAAATACATATACAAGCGCAGAGTCGTGGGGATTTTAAATTTGGACTCGGCGCAGGCTATGCAGGAAGCTTTAACTATCAAATCAAAATCAACGACGAAATCGAGTGTGGGGAAGGTGGTTACTGTGAATATGTCGATTGTCGAGCTTTAAAATGGCAAGAAAAGAATGAAAAAGATAAATTAACGGACAAATATGGAAATATTGTCCCTTTTATGCTCAAAAAATAGTAAAAAAATTTGATTTAGTAGAATAAATAAACAAACGTAATGAAAAACTAAAAATAAATGGAAAAAGGTGTTGCAACGAATGTGAAATGCTGTAGAATGCACATCCATCGGCGGTGATGAAGATTAAAACTTCTGATAAAACAATGACTTGGTTGAATTGATTAAGTTGGGTTTTATTTGATAAGTTTAAAAATAATTTGAATTACTGGTTGACTCTTTAGAAATAAAGAGTAATATAGCCGACCTAGCTTGCTGGTGACGAACCAACAAGAAGATCATTAAGAGATTATGAAGAACAACTTGTGTGGATTTTTACTAGTTGATTGATCGAAATTATTTTCATTGATTGATGGTAGAAATTACTCGAAGTTTATTTGAGCAAATTTTTGTCAGTAATTGATGAGCCAAGATTGGTACACTATATGTACTATTGATTTTAAACTGAA
>NZ_VPDB01000076.1:0-12959 GCF_013417925.1 Acinetobacter sp. YH12218 | reverse complement strand
TATGACAAAATTGCCACTAAGCATAAGAGAATGGCAATGTCCTGACTGTGAAACAGTGCATGATCGTGATTTGAATGCAAGCTTGAATATACGCAATTTCGCTTTAGCTGATGCACTAGGACATAGTGCTGTATAAAGAGTTCCTGTACCGCCATACTGTCAGCGCAGTGCGGTATCGAAAGGTGCAATCTCTAAGATTGCATGGGTCGCAAAGATTCCCCCACCATAGCTCTTAGCTTGGTGGTGGGAGTATGTCAACTGCACCTTTGGGCATTATTGGCGTGGTGTTATTCCTGTTATTGTTCAATAAACCCTTTGGTTTTGTGGCAATGCTCGGCACGATTGCACTGTCAGGAATGATTATGCGCAATTCACTGATTTTGATTGATCAGATTGAACAAGATATTCAGTCCGGGGAGTCGGCTTGGGATGCGATTATCAATGCGACGGTACGTCGTTGCCGTCCCATTGTGCTGACTGCATTGGCCGCTGTATTGGCGATGATTCCACTTTCTCGCAGTATTTTCTTCGGTCCAATGGCCGTGGCGATTATGGGCGGATTGATCGTGGCGACCCTGCTGACCTTGTTCTTTTTACCTGCGTTGTATGCACAGTGGTTTAAAGTGAAAAAAACTCAGCAGAATCCTTAAAAGTGTCATAATATTGGGTGCGAAATATTGAATTTTTCTCTATAGTAGCACCTGATCTACAAAGACATTTTTAAAAAGTAAAACAACCACAAGTGCAGCGCGGCATATTGTGGTGTACGGGGTTGAATCACAGATGACAGCAGAGAGTTTATCTAAGTATCGCCGTTATGTTGCGATTTCTTATGTCTTCATGTTTTTCGCTTTATTTACCCTGATTAGTGGTGTATTTGCCTACGGCTTTGCACGCAAAGTCACTCAAATCGATTCTGCAGAAGTTTGGCTCCAAGCCCAAGCGCTTTGGGTCATGCGCACCGTTGTGATTTATTCCATGATGGCCATTTTTGCCGCACTGTGGTTTATTCCTTTATTTTTCTATTATTGGGACACCTATCTTTGGGTGACTGCATGCACGGTAATTGGTGTGATCTTTTCTTCGATTGCCTTTTTGTATCTATTAAATGCATGGATCCAAGGTCTATCCAAATTCGTTAAAAATAAGGCTGTTTTCTAAGTCGATTTATTTTTTTCCTGCCTACCCCTTGAAAAAATGGTTTGATTCCCCAATTTCAGACCACAGTTAAGTATTAAATTAAATTCCGTGAGGAGCATCGCCAGACATGGCTAAACGTGATTATTATGAGGTTTTAGGTGTATCTAAAACCGCAAGTGATGATGAAATTAAAAAAGCCTACCGTAAGTTGGCGATGAAGTATCACCCTGACCGTAATCCAGATAACCCAGAAGCTGAAGAAAAATTCAAAGAAGCTGCAGAAGCATATGAAGTTTTATCGGACAGCGAAAAACGTAGTATGTATGACCGTATGGGACATCAAGCTTTTGAAGGCGGCATGGGCGGCGGCGGTGGCTTCGGTGGCGGATTTGGCGCAGAAGATATCTTTAGTCAGTTTGGCGACATTTTCGGTGGCGCATTTGGCGGTGGTGGCCGTGGTGGTCAGCAACGCGCACGCCGTGGTTCAGACTTACGCTATGTCATGGAGCTTACCCTTGAGGAAGCTGTGAAGGGCGTGAAAAAAACCATTACCTTTACTGCGCCAGCGCCATGTGATGCCTGTGATGGTAAAGGATCTAAAAATCCGAATGACGTTGAAACCTGTAAAACCTGTCATGGTGCCGGTCAAGTGCGTATGCAACAGGGCTTCTTCTCTGTGCAGCAAACCTGTAGCACCTGTCGTGGTCAAGGTAAAATTATTAAGAACCCATGTAATAAATGTCATGGTTCAGGGGTTTCTGACCGTCAGCAAACTTTAGAGGTGACCATTCCTGCAGGTGTGGACAATGGCGACCGCGTACGTTTAAGTGGCAAAGGCGAGGCGATCCGTGATGGCCAAGCAGGCGACTTATATGTAGAAGTGGTGGTACGTGAACACGAAATCTTCCAACGTGATGGCGCTGACCTATATATGGATGTGCCTGTAAGCATTGCAGATGCTGCATTGGGTAAAGAAATTCAAATTCCGACACTCGATGGTCGTGTGAGCTTGAAAGTACCTGAAGGGACTCAAACTGGTAAATTGTTCCGCTTACGTGGTAAAGGTGTGAAGCCTGTACGTACCAGCATGACCGGTGACTTACTCTGCCGTATCGTGGTGGAAACGCCTGTGAACTTAACGGCTCGTCAACGTGAATTGTTGAAAGAGTTACAAGACACGATGGATGGCGATGACAATAAATCATCTCCGAAGAAAAAATCATTCTTCGACCGTTTGTTTGATTAATTGAAATGATTTGCTTGAGTTCGCTGTGATGTGAACTCAGGTATAAAAAAGCCTGCATAATTGCAGGCTTTTTTATTGAGCGTTTTAAGGTTTCGGCTGTGCTGTAGGCGGTAATAAACTCTCATAGCTCATGTCGAGCCTATAGATATTTTTAAGACGCTGTAGCTGATGACGTGCTTCAGCCTCACGACCATTAAATGCCAATAAACGTGCATATTTAATGATGTGGTATTTCGCTGGATAGCTGCGAACCAATTTTTCAGTATCCTGAATGGTTTGTTCAGAAACGATGGAATATGGATTTAAACGAATAATCGCTACCCGATGTCTAAATTCCGTGAGTAAATAGATCGGCGCATGGTTGGTGATTTTCTCCGGTGTTTTTTCATATTTTGATGCCTGACCCAGCTGAATCGCTGCATTGGCATAATCACGATAAATCACCGTAATCAGCACAGCGCCAATCACGAAAACAATGCGGATAAACCACGGAGACAGGCTCAAAGTAGCCGTCTGTGGCTTCGCTGCTTGAAGAACCCCGATAATAAAACCCGCAGGCAGTAAGAAATATGCGTAGTTTTGCGGAAACTCCAACATGGCATGAATAACGAAGACACCGACCATCAATAGGCCAATCACAGATAATGCAGACTTGGCTAACTTCTGTAATTGAATGCCCCAATAGGCGAAATAGGCCAAGAACGGCACACCAATAATGGCGCCATTCCACAATAAGAAATCCAAAATAAAATTGTGTGAGCTACGAATCCATACAGGCCCTTGCACCGTGTCAGAGATCGAGACAAAAGCACTACTGGTTTGATGCCAACCATAGCCAAACCAAGGCTGTGCAGCCACGGCATGTGCCATTTGTTGCCAAATGGCTAACCGAGACATATCTCCACCAGCACGTTTGACTACGTCACGACTTTCTTGAATATTCATGTCGGACATTTGGCTCATGATTTGACTTAATTTTGGCATCAATACAATCAGTGCCACAAAGCCGATAAACCATGCCAAGCTGTAAAACCAGCGAAGACGGATATAATCTTTGTACTGTGCATAAGCCAAATAGATTAGGACGCAAATACTTGCTACCCAAGAGGTGCGAGATTGGCTGAGCGCGACCCCAATTAAAATAGGAATTGCACAAGCGACTAAATAGCGGGTTTTAACTTTTTGCTGTTCATAAACATATAAGCAGGCTAACAAGGACATGAGCAGAAACGTGGCCATGTTATTCGGCTGAGCAAAGTTTGCAAATGGGCGCGTAGTTCCACTAATTTTCATCACAAAAGGAAGAAACGAGTCGAAATCTAACCACTGACATATTGCGAAGAGCCCTGTCATGACCCCAGAAGCAACAAAGGTATAGCTCAGGAATAGGAAGGTTCTTTCGCGTTTTTCCGTACCTTGAGATAGGCTAAAACCAAGATTGATACATAGCCAGAAGCTGAACACAAACAGCATACAGAGTAAGGCAATACTAAAATAATACACCTGCCCAAAAGCCAATTGGACGAAGGGAATCAGCGCTAAGAGCAACAGGGGCAAGGAAATTTTTGCCACCATGAGCTTTTCTTTAAAGAACGTTGCCGCTAAGGCAAACAGGGCAAAGAAGGTATAAAGCTCACCGGTATACGTGGCCCAAGGTCGGTAATGAATCGGAATCAGCCATGCTAGTGCAATACAGACTGCCGCACAAAGATACAATAGGGTTTTCATGAATATTCAAGATCAATAGAACGCGCCTATCATACCGTGAAAATGCCCAAACTTGGTGAGGGAATAGTCAGCGTCTGTCGTAGAAGTTGATTTGCACAATGACTCCAGAAAATGCAGGATTTTTTTGTTTGTAACTTAGCCTGTGCATGGAGTTTTGATATAGTAAGACCAATTTCGAATCAACATTAGGAAAATGTTATGTCAGCAGCTCCACGTATTGGTATCTTGGGCGCAGGCGGTCGTATGGGACGCATCTTAATTCAGGCGGTTCAGCAAGCTGGTTATCAATTGGCTGCTGCGGTAGAACGTCCTGAAAGTAGCTTGGTCGGTGCGGATGCCGGTGAACTTGCAGGGATTGGCGCGGTTGGCGTAAAGGTTGTCGGTAACCTAGCTGAAGTTTTAAAAGATTGTGATGTCGTAATCGACTTTACTGCACCTGCAGCAACGGCTCAGCATCTTAAACTTTGTCGTGAAGCAGGCGTTGCGATTGTCATTGGTACCACAGGTATGAATGATGAGCAAAAAGCTTATCTCGATGAAACAGCTACAGAGACTCCAGTGGTCTATGCAGCGAACTATTCTGTCGGTGTAAACGTTTCAATCAAACTTCTTGAATTGGCATCAAAAGTGTTTGGCGATACTGTGGATATTGAAGTGATTGAAGCTCATCATCGTCATAAAGTTGATGCACCATCAGGTACAGCGCTAATGTGGGGCGAAGCCATTGCCGGTGCTTTAGGACGTGACTTAAAACAAGATGCTGTGTATTGCCGTGAAGGTCATACGGGTCCACGTGAACGTCAAACCATTGGCTTCCAAACGATTCGTGGTGGTGACATTGTCGGTGAACATACTGCGATGTTTATTGCGGATGGCGAACGTGTTGAAATTACCCATAAAGCGACTAACCGTATGAACTTTGCCTCTGGTGCAGTACGTGCAGCTGCATGGGTAGTTGGTCGTGAAGCACGTAAGTACGATATGAAAGATGTACTGGGTTTTAACGATATTGACGTATAAAAGCGCGTTAAAATCCGTTATAACAACAGCATAAAATTAAAATAAGACGATCAATGGAATGAAAAAAGTCATCTTTATGGCCTGTGCTGTCGCATTCACTGCGGCAGTACAAGCGAAAACTATGGATAATGCCAAACTCACGATTAATAAAAATAATATTAAAGTTTGGACCTACCAAAATGCCCAAAATCCTGTCTTTCAATACAAAGCTGAAACCAGTTTTGATGTACCCATTGAAAAAGCGGTTTCCCTGATTTTAGATGTGGAAAATGCAGTGAATTGGGTCCCTTATATGGGCAGTGTCAAAGTATTATCCCGCGATGACCAGAAAGGTGAATTCAGTTTATATATGGTGTTGGATTTTCCTTTTCCCTTGAAAGACCGTGATTTGGTGGTACAAGGCAAAATGCGTAAAGATGCACAAGGCATTATTAGCATCCAAAATAAAGCGGTGAAAAAAGGTTATCCGATCAATCCCAATTATGTACGCCTAACCGACTATGAGGGCGATTGGACCTTCCAGCGTTTAGGCAATCAAAAGGTCAAAGTTTCGACCTATGGCTACGCCAATCCGGAAGGTTCCATTCCGCTCAGTTTCGTGAATATGTTCGTGCAGCAACAGCCTTATCAAATGCTACAAAAAATGAAAGTGCAGCTGGGTAAAAGCAAAACTGTTGAGACCTTTCCCGAAATTTTAAAATAAGCACCAGTAATGATTCAGTTCAATATGAACGATCAATGACTTCGCTACTCAGGCAGGCGAAATGCAGTCAACTGCTGCATGTGTTGTGTTTCTGGAAGTTCGATACTGAGTAAGGTCTGTTCTGGAAATTGATGCGGATGTAACTTGATTTGAAATTGCCGCGCAGTCAATTGTTCACAGGCAAAGCGAAGTTTGGCTTGCTGCGGCATCATATTCATACCGTTTTCAGATTTGGCTTTATAAATATATAGCTTTTGATGTAACCCGCCGCTGGTGATTGGTTGGATCTGCTCAAGTTCATATTGCGTCAGTTTTTGGGCACTCAAAAAACCTTGAATTAAAGATTTACAGATAAAATTTTGCTGGCTTTGAGCTTGAGTGTGCTGTTCGGGTTGGCACGCCATAAGCGTGAGTGTGCTGATGATGATTAGACCCGCTCGAAACTGCGTGAAGTCATTCATTTAATTGTCCCCCTATCGTTATTTTTGAGATATCAACCTGATGCCATCAGCTTAAATCTGTTAACTTAATGGGTACAGATACAAGAATGATTAAAAAAAGGGTACAGATGGCTTTTCAATATCAGCAGCTTGCGCAGCAGTTGGCACAGAAAATTTATAGTGGTGAATTGGCCGCAGGGCAGCGTCTGTATGCGCTACGTCAATTTTCACAGCAGCATCAGATCAGTTTAAATACCGCGAAACGCTGCTATGAATTACTTGAAGCCAAAGGCCTCATTTATGTCAAAGAAAAGTCTGGTTATTTTGTACAATCCTCACAGAAAGCCCAGCAAATTGCCGTGCCGAATCATCCTGATTTTGATTCCCGACCTCGTGAAATTTCGAATTTAGAATTGCAAATTCAGATCCATGAAGCATCTGCAAATAGTCGCCTGATTCATTTGGGTTCAATTCAGTTGTCCCCCAATTTTGTTCCTGTTGAAGCAATCAGACGTTCAATCCAAAGGGCATTAAAGCATTGTAAACCAGAAGATTTTTTATATAACAATCGGCAAGGTCATCCACAATTGCGTGAAGCTTTGTCGGCACATTGGGCTGAAGATGGTTTTTACATGCCTAAGGATGATATTTACATCAGCAATGGTTGTATGCCTGCTTTGTCAGTGATGTTGCAAAATCTAAGTGCGGAAGGGGAGAGTGTCATTGTTCCGACGCCGAACTATAACGGGCAATTGCAATTATTGGCTTTATTGAAGCGGGAAATTGTTGAAATTCCTGCCAATACGGAAGGTTTTGATTTAGATCGTTTAGAGCAGGCAATGCGGGATTCAGGCGCGAAAGTATGCTTATTGACTGCAAATTTTCAAAATCCTTTGGGTTTTTGTTTAAGTAATGAAGATAAGGAACGAATTGCACAACTGGCTGAAAAATATCAATGTTATGTGATTGAAGATGACATTTATGCTGAGTGTAGTTTCAATGCAAAGCGACCATTGCCTATCAAATATTGGGATCGGGCGGGCTATGTGATCTATTGTGGGTCGATTTCAAAATCTTTATCACCCTCTTATCGAGTGGGGTGGTTTTGCCTTCCACCACATTTGCAACATTTGCATCCTAAATTACTTTTGCAAAATGATTCGGTGAATACGCCTTTGCAGTTAGGACTTGCAGATTTGATTTTTAGTCGTGCTTATCGCCAACATCTTGCTGAATTGCGTCCTAAATTAATGGTGCAAGTCGAGCAGTATCGTCAGTATATTTACGATGCTTTTCAAGGGGTTGATATCCGTCTGAATCGGCCTCAAGGCAGTTATGCACTGTGGTTGCAGATGCCTGAACAAATAGACAGTTTGGCGCTGTATTACCATGCGCAAAAACATGGCATCAACATTGTGCCAGGTTTAATTTTTGGTGAGGACAATCGTTATAACAACTGTATTCGTCTAAATGCCGGGCATGAGTTGTCTGTAGATATTCAGCAGGCCATTTTGTTGCTTGCAGATTGGGTGCGTAAGGAATGCAGAAACACAAATGTCATCTAGATTAATGAGTCCATAAAGCATACAAAAAAAAGCCTGCATGCAGCAGGCTTTTTGGGCTTAGATTTTTGCCGTTAAAAATCAGCTTTCAACACGATACGATAACGCACGTTTCCTGAATGCAAACGTTCAATCGCTTCATTCACCTGAGACATTGGATACATTTCAATTTGAGGTGCAATATTTTGACGTGCGGCGAATCGAAGTAATTCACGCAGTGCTGCAGGAGAGCCTGTTGATGAGCCAGTGACAGATTTAGCACCACTGATCAGCATACCTGCGGGGATTTGCATCGGCTCAAGTGCTAGGCCGAGCATGTGAACGCTTCCATTCGGTGCCAAAGTTGAAAGATAGGCTTGCCAATCCAACGTCACATTGACCGTGCTTAAAATTAAATTGAACTTACCACGTTGTGCTTTAATCGCGGCAAGATCACGACTATTCACCACATGGTCAGCCCCCATAGCTTTAAGTTCATCGGTTTTATCTAAGTTTGAGCTGAATGCGGTAATTTCACAGCCCCAAGCTTTGAGCAGTTTAATCGCCATATGACCTAAACCACCAATGCCGATCACGGCAACATGGTGAATGGCCTGAATTTGGTGCTGTAAAATGGGATCAAATACCGTAATCCCGCCGCAGAGCAGAGGACCAGCACTGGTTGGATCAAGATCATCTGGAAGCGGAATAACCCATTGCCAGCCAGCACGGACTTTGTCGGCAAAGCCACCTGCATGACCGACGATTGTCGCTGTCTTGGTTCCAGTACATTGCACTTGGCGACCATCGATACATGGGTCACAGTGTTGACAACTTTCTGCTGTCCAGCCAATGCCTACACGTTGTCCGACTTTGAGTCCTTTTGCTTCGCTGCCGAGTTGGGTAATGGTTCCAATCACTTCATGCCCTGGGACCACAGGATATACCGAAGATTTCCAATCATTTTGGATAATAGAAATATCTGAGTGACAAAGACCGCAATACTCGACTTTGACTTCAACCTGATGGGCTTGTAATTCACCTGCATCAAATTGGTAGGGAACAAGGGCTTCACCACTGTTCATTGCTGCATAGGCGTGAATTGTATTGTCACTCATTATTCTATCCTTTCTGTTTTTGAGGTCATTCTGCGTGCGTGTATTTAAAGTCACAGTGATTTTCATGATCATTGACCATGCCGATAGCTTGCATCAGAGCATAGCAAGTCGTTGGGCCGACAAATTTAAAGCCATGCTTTTTTAATGCTTTGGACATGGCCTGACTTTGAGCGGTTTGTGCAGGGGCGCTGCGATATTCAACTACATCATTATTGGCAATTTGACCTTCGACAAAATTCCAAAGAAATTCCACCGGATGAATCCCTTGGGCTTTTAACTGTTGCCATGCTTTGGCATTATCACGAATGGCAGTGAGTTTGCCGATATGGCGAATCAAACCTGAATCTTGTAATTTTTCTTGTAATTGTAGGTCACTCAACGCTGCGATTTCGGCAATGGGATATTGAAAAAAATGTTGCTGATAGCAGGCCCGCTTTTTCAGCACAGTGATCCAAGACAGCCCCGCTTGTTGTCCTTCAAGACATAGCATTTCAAAGAGATGCTGCTCATCAAAACTAGGTTTAGCCCACTCAGTGTCGTGGTAGGCAATATATAAAGGATCTTCGGAGCACCAAGCACAGCGTTGTATCGTCATGTTGAATGCTCCTTTTGACTTAAATTTTAAAGACAGTCCATTGATCGTTTTTATTGTCCCAATACAACAGTTCCGCTTGATCGAGATCGGCAAATTGAATCCATACATCTTTACCCGATTTGTCTGCGTAGCCGGTGCTGATGAGTAATGCTTCTTCAGTGATCTCCATGATCCAGCCCTGATAAGACTGTCCATTGAGGCTGATTTTTTGTTGATTACCAGATTCTGCAAATTCCACCAGACGATTGATCAACGCTTCTGACATGTATGTTTCCTAAAATTAACGTAAATACGGATAGGGGTTAACGGCATTGCGACCTTTACCACCCAAGTAAATGCCATAATGCAAATGTGGTGCAGTATGTCGAGCATTGCCAGTATTACCTACATAGCCAATGACATCACCTTTTTTGACATAGTCGCCGACGTTTAAGCCACGTTTATGACCATCAAGATGCGCATAATAATGCCAAGAACCTGCGGGCCCCATAATCCATATCACTTTACCACCCAAATTGTTATTACGTAAGTCAGCAACTAAACCTTCTGTAGCACTGAGAACTTTTGTTCCACGTGGAACAATAATATCAATGCCTTCGTGGCTTCGTCCTTGGCTACGCGCTGCGCCCCAAGTGTCCTTGAGCGCACTTCGTTTGACTTGATGAACAGGAACAGGCAATTGATTGGATAAACGCATGTTTTGTAATTTTTTCACTTCATGAGCAGGCAATGTACTGCCTGATGGTTTAGGTGGAGTCGACGTACAGGCGCTGAGTAAAAGCAAAATAAAACCAATACCGCCGAACAACCCTTTGCGAAGCTGAAAAAATCCTTGAGTCACATTTGTCCCTATACAATTGATGAGCAGTTCAAAACTATGGCATAGAATGGCTTTCGAGTTCTAGCGTAGAAATGAGTTTTTTCATGGCAGTAGGAATACCGAGAGCAGTGGCTTGTATCGGTGTAAACCACTGTGCGTTGCATTCAATGGCTAAATGCTCTTTTTGATCGGCAGCAACGGTAAATACAGTAGCCTCTAAAAGCCAAGTGAAGTGGGTAAAGCTATGTGATATTTGCACTTGAGTGGTGGTAGGTTTCAGACCAAGCTGCTGAGTGTGGGATTGAAACTCATGGGGTTGATCAAAAATAGGTAAACACCACAGACCACCCCATAGCCCGCTATTCGGACGTTGTATCCACAGCCATTCTCCTGCAGATTGAATCAGCATGACTTGAGCTTCTCTTACAGGAACAGGCTTTTTAGGCTTTTTATAAGGTAATTCAGTTTCTAAACCTTGAGCATGTGCTTTGCAGTGCTGTTGCATGGGACAATATAAACAGAGTGGTTTTTTCGGCGTGCATACCGTTGCACCAAGATCCATAATCGCTTGGGTATAATCGTGGTTGCGTTCAGTGGGGCAGAGCTCTGTCGCCAGTTGCCACATGGCCCGTTCATGTACAGGTTTCGATAAATCATCTTCTATAGCAAAGAAACGAGACAATACTCGCTTGACGTTGCCGTCCATAATCACGCCATATTGTCTTAAACCTAAAGACATCAGCGCACCCGCGGTAGACGGGCCGATGCCCGGTAGTTCCATCCACTGCTCAAGATTGCTTGGAAAATGTCCCTGACGTGCAACAATACCCGCGGCTTTGTGTAAGTTCCGAGCCCGTGCATAGTAGCCTAAGCCAGCCCAATAGGGCGCCACATCATCCCAAGAGGCATGGCCTAAATCTTCAACAGTCGGAAACCGTTGAATAAATCGATCAAAATATTGTAAAACGGTTTTGACTTGAGTCTGTTGTAGCATAATTTCTGAAACCCATACTTTGTAAGGGTCATCCTTCACTTGCCACGGTAAGTCATGACGACCATGGACGTCAAACCAGTCGAGAAGGGCATCAGAAAAGTTAAACATGCAATACAATCAAAATTGAAAAAACTGGCCTAGTATACATCTTTCAATAGTCATTCTTTTTGTTCAAAACGAAAACTGTATATCAGGGGAAATGCAAAAATAGTGGCCATCAAAAAAGGAGCCGAGGCTCCTTAGTGAGTGTAAATTTAAAGTTTAGCTTTTAAAGCCCCAGCGGGTATCGAGCGCCAATGTTTGGTTTTCATAACGTGGGATAATGTGAATATGCACATGTTCAGTGGCTTCGCCAAAAACTTGTCCATCATTAAATCCAATATGAAAGCCAGTAGGTTGGTAGCGTAAATTTAATTCATTACGCGCTTGTTCAAGTAAGGACATTAAACTTTTACGTTCTTTATCAGTAATTTCAAAAAATGAACCAACATGACGTAGTGGGACAATGACAGCATGCCCTTTAGACAGTGTATGTGGTTCAGGAAGTACAACACCAAAATCATTTTTTGCAATCACGTCATATTCGTCAAAATTGCAATATGGACAATTGAGTTCTGTCATTGTGCTCTCCTCATTTTTATAAATTAAATATTGTGTATCGGTTCTTATGGCTTTAAGAACCAAGCTGGCGTGCTAACAATGCATACATGGCTGCTAAGCTTTGCTGTTCTGCAGCAGCGTTATAAGCTAAATCTACGCTGTTGGCTTTGGCACGTTCATCCGCCATCGGGTTGCTAAAGCCGTGTTTTGCGCCTTCAAAAATATTGATTTGATACTGCACTTGGGCAGCATCCATTTCATTTCTAAAGGTCGCAACATCTTCTAAGCTCACCATCGAATCGAGCTCACCATGTTGCACTAAAATCTCTGCTTGGACTTGTCCTGTTTGTGCAGGAGTCGCTGTAGCAAGTGTTGCATGGAAGGTCACCACAGCTTTTAATGCAGCACCTGAACGAGCTAAATCCAGCACGACTTTTCCGCCATAGCAAAAGCCTATTGCTGCGAGTTTATCTGCATTTACTTCTTTTTGCTGTGCCAAAGTGTTTAATGCAGCAGACGCGCGGGTCACAATGGTGTTGGCATGATCAAAAGTCTGCATCATCCATTCATAAGCTTGCTTGGCATCTGTGGTGACTTTTTTGTCACCATACATATCCAAAGCGAAAGCAGCATAGCCTTGTTCTGCCAATTCGCGCGCACGTTGTTCGGTATATTCATTGCGTCCCCACCATTCCGGGGCAACTAACACACCTGCGATCGCAGTGTCTGACTCTGGTGCGGCAAAATAGCCAAAAAGTTGAGTTCCATCAGCTGCTGTATATTGAATTTCGCGAGTCTTAATTTTAACGGTCATGGTCAAATCCTTATGTGCGGCTACGCAGTTGATGAAGATTTAAGATAAAGGGAAATGAGTTTTTGTGAAATAAATCTTTGTACACGACAAAAAAAGATAACTCATTGAAATAATGGCATAATACTTGTTTTCTGACGACGAATATGATGACACATTTCAATGAGTTACATCTCATCTTAAACAAATATCTAAAGTGGAAC
>NZ_VPDB01000075.1:0-13703 GCF_013417925.1 Acinetobacter sp. YH12218 | reverse complement strand
ACGCCACTTAAATAAGTTAAGGCGCTAAAGCGATAAAAGCTACATGATGGCCAGTACTGAGCACTGGCGATCTAAGTCAATGCTGCAGTTCTCATCATCATTGGAATAAGTGGACAAATTCCTGACACGGAATACTATAACTGAGGTCACTTAAATGGGATGCATAAGTTATGTAAGTTACGCCACTTAAATAAGTTGAGGTGCTAAAGCGATAAAAGTGGCACTGTTGGAAATATAGATTTAAGTCGATGATTTTTCCTTTAAAAAAAGTACTTAAAGACGGCTTTGTTGCACAAAGCTGTTTGTAAGGTCTGATTCAGCAATATAATTTCCGAATGAAGAAGCCAGCAACTAAAATCTACCGTACAACGAATTGGTCCGCATATAAACTCAGTGCGAGAAACTTTCAGAGCCAAGTGAATGAGATTCATGCTCGTGTGACAGTATTAAATAAATTTACGGATTTAGGCAGACCTCACACCCAAGTTGTCACTTAAGTTTGAGAAGCTTAGGGGAGTTCTACTTTTAAAATCTTTGTGCAACAAAGCCACAGTAAATGTCAACAGACCCTAATTAGTCATAATAATATTTTCATAAATTTGTCATGTAAATTGAATATTTAAAGCGTATTTTTCGACCATCCTAAGATGAGGCGATGCAATGCTTTGGCATAAGAAAAAATTTAATAAAAAATCAATAAGTTTGGCATGCTGTAGTTTGGGCACAGTTATTTTGACGGGCTGCCAAAGTCCTGCTTTAGTTCAATCATCTTCTGCTTCAGTACAACCACTAAAACAGCCCCACCGTGTGGTTTTTTTCTTGGGAGATGGAATGGGTATCACGACACTGACAGCTGCACGAATTTATGCTGTTGGTGAAGATGGCCAACTGCCGATAGATCAACTGCCAGAGTCAGCATTTGTTCGTACTTTCTCAGAAGATGCACAGGTTACAGATAGCGCACCATCGATGGGTGCCTATATGACAGGTGTAAAAATGAAAAATGAAGTGATATCCATGCAGACTGGAACAATTGCAGTAGAACCAAATCAGGCCGGAAATCATCAATGTGGAACCAATCCTCAGAACCAGAATAAGCAAGACACTCAAACTTTACTTGAATTGGCCAAAGCACGAGGTTGGGGTACAGGGGTAGTCACAACAACTCGCATTACGCATGCTACACCAGCATCGACTTATGCCCATATTTGTCATCGTGATGCTGAAAATGACATAGCATCCCAATTAGTACCAAGTTCGCAAGGTGATACCTATCAGCGTTATAACGTCAAATTAAAAGATGGGGTTGATGTGATTCTAGGCGGGGGTAAGCGTCAATTTCTGCCGAAAGATCAAGGGGGAGAACGGATAGACCAACGGAATTTGATCGCAGAAATGCAACAAGCAGGCTATCGAGTGGTCTATGATCAAACTCAACTCTCCCAGATGAAGTTAGGAAAGAATGAAAAATTATTGGGTTTGTTTAATACTAGCCATTTAAATTATGACTTAGATCGAACCAAAAAAAACTTGCCTGAACCTAGCTTAAAGCAAATGACGTTGGCCGCTTTGGACATTCTAACCCAAAATAAAAATGGTTTTTTCCTGATGGTTGAAGGGGGACGTATAGACCATGCTTTACATGACACCAATGCTAAGCGTGCATTACAGGATACAATTGCCCTAAACGAGGCTTTGGATGCAACCATTAAAAAACTTCGACAAAGTGACCCTGAATTAAAAAATACCTTGATTGTGATAACTGCAGATCATGATCACACTCTAATTTTAAATGGCTATGCCAAGCGTACTGGAAAATATGTACAAGGTCAGGAAACCAGTGTACTAGGTTTGGTTAAAAACTATGATCGTGCGGGTTTTGCCAAAGATATTCATGGACAACCTTATCCGATTATTGGTTTTGGTACGGGCAAAAAGCGTCCGACACAAAATCGGATGGATGACCTAGTAATCAATTTGAAAGACAGTGATATCTGTCATCCAGTACAGGGTCCACAACCTAAACAAGGTGAGAAATATAGTTTTACTTATCCTTTGAGTGAAACTGGTTGGTGTACGGGAGCTGCTGCGGATGATTTCCAGCAAGAAGCCGTGATTCAGACAGGTTTTAAAGATAAAGAAACACATGGCGGGGCTGATGTTTTCTTGGAAGCCATAGGGCAGGGAGCAGAGCAATTCTCGGGCAGCTTAGAGAATGTTAAAGTGAACCATCTGATTCGCAAGATCACAGGCTTATAAGTAGAGGGATATCCAATGAATAGTACATTAAAATAACACTAAATATAAAAAAAATGAAAGAATAATTTACTAAGTTATTGTTTTTAAGTTGATCCTTGTTTTATATGGGGGTGATAATAACTTCTGATTACTAGTTTTTACCTTAAATATACCGATTGAAAGATTCATTTAAAGGCTATAAATACATGAGTTTTACAGTTTGGCTAGGTCAGCATGAGTACTTTTCACAAGATTTAAGATCGACCATGAACGTGATTAAGTTATAGGGGATTGATGAAATAGTTTTTATGAATTTCTGGCTTTCTGGGCTGATTTTATCAAATTCATGTCTATGCAAAATTGCGACATATTTCTCGTGCTGGTAGTTATCCAGAGTTTGGTCTGCATCTATCCATAGTGCAGACCTTTTTTTGGTGACAGTTTTTTCTTAGTGATTTTCGATCTGGATGTAGTGATTTCACGTTTGCAGAATATATCTTGGCGGTGATCCATCTAATATTCGTGATTATAAAGAGAGCTAATTCACAGGTTCTACAGATTATGTAGCGACTAACTATATCAAAGTCTATTTGCAGTTGATGGTTGGCGCTTAGTTTATATTTACGCTTAGGTTTCAGTTAAAAAATCAATATTCTGTTGAATCCGTGATTGAATCATCTGTAGGGTAGATTCTCGAATTTGATGGGGATACAGGCGCTGCGCAATTTGACTAAATTGAAGTGCAATTTCACGCATGGTCAAGATGATCTCATCGACTTCTAGAGTAGTCAGATTAGCTTCTGAAGTACCGAGTTTATGTATGTCACTTCGGGAAATATTGAGCGCTTCTCCCATAATGTCCATTTGATGATAACCACCTGGACCCTCGCAGAAGGTCACATCATAGGCTGGAGCCAATTTCCATTGACCATTTTTCTCCATGAGAAATGAAAAGTTCTTAGTATGGTCATCCCGATTATTGAAAAGCACATTAAACACAGCACGTTTAAAAGCATGCAATCTTTCTCGTACATCTTGCGTACACATCAAGGTTGCCCGGAGAAAATTGCGATAGTCTAGGCTACCTGGAACTTTATAGTCTGCTCCTGTATATGCAGCCAAACTCTGCATTGGAATCCGCATACCATTTTGACGATCGAATCGTTTAGAAGCAAAAGCCGTTAAACCATTGGGCAAATTAAAGAAATGGGTATCTGGAGTCTCAATTGCACAAAGTCGCAAACATTCTGCATAGACGGCTTCAATGGCGCAGACTTCAGGATGCTCTTGCTGAGCAGGAAACTTAATCAGCCAGGCTTCATGTTGATCAGAATCTTGAGTCGAAAACTCTAAATTGACAGGATCTCGGTAAACCAACGCTTTTGGTCTGGCACCTTGAGGGGAGCCACCCATGACCAATAAATGCTGTAGAAATTCACCACCTTCACCTTTGAGTACTTCTTGAACTTCCTGGGCCAGTTGTTGTAAAGGGATATTTTCTGAGGTTTGCATGTCAGCAACACAAGGTTCAAAGGAGAGGGCACCCATTGCGTGACTACTAATATAGGTCAGACGCTCCAAAGGTCCAATTCGTGCTGAATTTAAGCCAATTTTTTTGAAATATCGATCCATCAACATCATGCCCCAACCATCTGGTAAAGCGTCATAGACTGGACCTGGGAGTCCCATTTGATGAGTAGGAAAACCTTGTCTGAATGGTAGACCTTTTAAAGGCAGCAAGTAAGAAGAGAGCTCAACACCTTGCTGTATTGCTTCTGGACTATATTCAAAAGCAATGGTGGGTCTACCTGTCGTGGCTGTTGAACTAATCAGCGTTCCCCATAACCATGATTCGTCCCAACCGTTGTAATAAACATTAAGTCTATTGAGCATTATCCCTTCCTCTTAATACGGTGGCGCTTACTTTGACTCTCATAGCGAAGAATGTCATTCACACTGTTAAGCTGAGGTTTAAATAGTTCCTGAAGTTCGTTTAATCGACCCAAGACCATTGCAATACGGACTAAATTTTCAACAGATACATTTCGTCCCGCTTCAAGATTCGAAACTGTATTCACGCCGACACCAGCGCGTGCTGCTACCTCAGCTTGAGACATCTCCAGAAAGAGTCGTTGCTTACGTAAACGCTCACCTAAAAGAGTCACAACTTCTTCTGGTTTAGTGAAATATAAATCCATTAAATTGGGTCTTAAGAATGAATAATTTAATTAAATCACAAAATAATGGAATTAATCTATAGCTATAGTGTGGCTAAGGAGGGCTTTGTTGCACAGCACATCAGAAGGGTAGGTATAGTCCTTGGGTATCGGTTACAGAAAATCATCAGGATGTACTTTGACTGATTGTTGATACGGAGATTTCAGTATTTTCATTTTTCCTAATAGGTCACATTACTTAGAAAGGGTTCTTCGAAAATTAGTTCATACTTTAAAAATCCTATAAATATTGAGGATATTTTCTTAATGCTTTCAATATAGCATGCGGCTATATGTAACTCGAACGGGCTTAATCTGCCTTTCAGTATAAATTTTTTGGGCGTGAGAGGGGAGAGGTGTGAGGGCAAGCAATTTATATCGTGGATACTTCTAAATTACTTATGTAATAGAAGGTGGTAAACATGGATTTAGAGGTAATAACACTAAATATAAAAAAATTGGAAGAATAATTTATTAAATTATTGTTTTTATGTGGTTATTGGTGATGTTATGAATAATAATAACTTTTTCTTGATGAATTTTACCTAAAAAAATTGATCAGATAATTTTCTTTAAATGTCATGCATACATAAATTTGACAGTTTGAAGGGATCGGTATGTGCATTTTTCACAAGGTTAAAGATCGACCATAAATGTGATAAACGGCAGAGGATCATTGAAAAATGAATGGATTTAAACACTACATGTATGCACGAAAAAAAGTATCGCTGCGGTTCTGCTGACAGGCTGTATTGAGCATTGAATGCAAATGATGTAGTAATTGTCTACATGCCATAAGATCAGCATGATGAAGAATGAAATGTAGTTGCCAATTTCTACCTTGGTTGAAAAGCATAGCGTTGTTATTCGGAGAAGTGAGGTGAGCCATCCTTCTCTTATTCACTTAAAATGATTCTTACTCAACTGATCTCGACTCATGGGCTGGTTTCAATTAGACGGATAATAACTTCCATCCCCTATTTTTTTTTACCACATCTTGCATTTAATCCCTTCTTTGGGGATTTGATTCAGCATCACTGTTGTCGGTTGACTCAAATCAATGACATAGTTCGTTGGTTCAGGAAAAGCAGAAGAGGCTGCTTTATTGAAAAAGAGAACATTCTGATCAAATGTATTGGATTACACAAAAGCGATGATACAGCTACTAAGCAATTCACCTGCATGTAATCTGTAATATCCATTCCAGTCATCAGACGAAGATTAATCTGAAATTTAAGCACTAAACGCCATAAATCTATGTGTGGGCAGACTTTTTTGAGACATATGTTGATAAACATGCGGCAAGTTATATTGCTTAAAAGTCTATCTAAGTTAACGATCTATTCAATTCTAGATAAGTAATTTGAATATTACGATCCTAAATTACCCGAAGAGTATTAAGATTTCTAAGAATCGTGTTTGTTGGTTTATTTGGGAAATTAATCAGTGGATTGAAGCAAAGATGATGGCTAATTAAGGATTGTAGGCTCTGACTACTTAAATTTTAGGTATTTTGAATAAAGCATATTTCAAAAATCTGAATTAATGGATTTAAATTACCATAAAAACCTTCAATATTTGCTTGAATCCATTGTTGTTGAGAGTCAATGCGAGACCAATCAATACCATAACCACAATGAGCAATCAGATGCTCAAAGAAAATCCGTTGTGTACGTCCATTACCTTCACGGAATGGGTGTATGACATTAAGCTCACAATACAAGTCGGCAAGTTGAGGGATTAGTTTTTGTGGTGCTAAGCCTTGAAAGTATTTTTTTTCTTGAAGTGGCCTAAGTAATTTATTGGTTTCAATTTCAATACGGGAAAAATTACAAAAACGGGTATCACCTTTGGAAATATCGATTTGTCTTAATTTTCCTGCCCAGTCGTATAAGTCGCCAAAAAGCTGTACATGAATTGATTTTAAGTATTTTAAGTCGTAGGGTGGTTCAGCATATTCAATGAGACTACTTGCTAATCCAGACAGTTCCAGTTCAGCTTGTTCTAAAATTTGTTCATCACGAATATTGAGTTTATTCTTTAGGATATTTGTGCCAGGGTAACAATACAGGCTGTCACCCATTTCCCCATATTTATCCATACATGCACCTGACTAAGATTCGGGTTGCGAATACTTCTTATATTTTTGCAAGATTTCAGCTTTACTTTGTTGAGTTGTTTGAGCTGTCGTTGTAATGCCTTCAAGCTTTAGGCTGGCTTGATAGTTTTGCGAACGTGTCGCTTGAATATATTTTCTTTTCTGTTCAGTGGTTCTGAGCATTTCGAAACTCCATTGATGCTACACGTGAAGTAAGTATAGCAGAGAATCTTTTTGATCAATGCTGCATACACAGCATTTCTAAAATGTAATACAACGGTATTGTTTCATGTAATAACAGAAAACTAAAAAAAAGTGGAAGAATTCTTAAAATTTAGACCGTCATAGATAAGCAAACCGTATGTATTTGTTGAGAATTGTAATTTTGAGAAAATTTAGTTGATAAATTAAATGAAGTTTCATATACAAAGATATGCTCATTTTTTAAATCGATAAAAATGTTAAGATTTGACTATTTGGTAAAAAATATAGAAATTTTTATGGGGCAATTTATCATGCCCTTTTGCTTTGACCGAAAAAATGTTCAACTTGAGATAGTAAAAATTAACTCAGAACTACTGAAAATCAAAAAGATTAAACAGAGTCAGAAAGTAGTAGTACAAGCAAAGTTCAAAATAATCTATGTGAAAATTTGGCAAAAAATCTTGCTATTGATGCAAACGGAGCCAGGCTTACGTGTGCATTCTAATTATGTTGCAATCTTACAGTTGATACATAATCTTGATGATTTTATCGAAAAATCACAACAACACTTGTGCTTTGAAAGAAAAGCTCAGAAAGAACTGGATGCTAAATTTTTTGCAAGATTTTTTAAGCTAACAAAGAATTCAATAAAGGATCAACTTTTACCAAATCGTTCTGATCACAATGAATTTAAACAATGCAACGTGATAAAAATATTAAGCGAAAATGAATATGCCAAACATTGAAACACAAGAGCAATTCTTAGATTTAGCAGAAAAATATCAACAAGATTATTGTCTATTACGTGATGATATTGTAAATACACAATTTGTCGATCTATCAGATGATTTGTATAAAGATGTCTACGCTCTATACAAATTAGCACAACAAATTTATAGCTATATATCAGGCTCCAGACAGATCGGTAAGTATTCTTTTTTAGCTGCTGTGAGTTTTTTTGCATGTCCAGATTCTAGTAATACACAAGAGCTGTCATCGCAACGTTATTTGATTCTACAAGCGAGTTTTTTAACATATCGGCAGTATCAAGAATTTGCAAAAATTGATAAAGCTGAGAATAAGCAAAAACATGTTTGTGACCTATTACGCTATGTCTCACGATATGTGCTGGATTCTAATCATGCTGAATTATTTCATGAATGTAGTAAGCTGCTAAATTGTTATGTCACGTACGAACGTAATTTGAAAAAAGAGGATCGTAATCAACTTTTTAATATTAAAGATTTCAAACAAGTACAAGTCATAGAGTATTTATCGGCTCTATTAATAATTTTTAAAAGACTAGATGATCGTCGTGTAGTTCATCGTCAGCGTAAGTCAAAAAAAAGCAAAGTTTTGCAATGGCCGACGAAAAATGAACTCAAAAAATTTCGTGAAATTAAAACGGGTAAGCAAGTAGATATTGGACATAACGCAAAGATTAGTATTTATGATGCCGCTCTTCACAAAGATGAAGAGGGTGAAGTTGATCTATTAGATCCTGAAATGGAGTTTTATTCAGAAGATGAAAAGTCTAAAAATTTAAATTATATACTCAGCGATAATGCGACGCATCTAATGCGGCATCGCCAGCGCCGTCATGCTCCTTTTGTTACAAATCCACATTATTTGGCGCCAGATATACTGAAGCAAATTGTTTATGTGTTGAGAACCGAGTTATCCGGGCACTGGAGGGATGCTGCAATCGCTGCAGCATGTTTATTGTCACTTTTGACGGGATTATCACCCGTCGCACTGATGGATTTTAACGAGCTTATTCAAGATGGAATTTTGATCCAGAATGGTTCAAGTAGACGTCGCGAATATTTACTCAAATTAAATCTTAAAATTACAGAGCAGAAGATTAAGAGCTTAAATCATGTGCGGTGGAATGAAGTGATGACACATCAACTACATTTACCTTCTGCTTGGTTTGACTATATAGAACAAGCATCGAATCCACTAATTTCATCAACACACATTAATACGAAACTTAAGAATTGGCTTGATAATCGGTTTGTAGGTTCGATCACTGTAGAAAAACTGCAGGCTCAATTATATTTTCATATATATTATGAAACATATAATGAATATCTTGCTCATGTAATTGCTGGGCGGGATAGTCAGCATCACATGCCTGGTATCTATTATGGCGGGCTACCGAAAACTCAACTCAGTAGCACATATCTAGCCTTTTTAGAAAAAGCACTTACACCACATTCCACACATTTTACTGAAGACACGGCTGAACTAAAAATATTGCAACAACAATTCAAAGTGCAATCTGCATTATCTATAGGAAGGATAGGGAGCCAACTGGCACTTGAACCCAATTTTGTGAAAGAGCAATTCCATATTTTACATAGACATTGTCACGAAAACATCCAAGAAGATAAGCACATTATTAATCAACTTAATGCATATGCGTGTTGGATGTGGCATATCAGTTTGTTGAGTTTGGCAAGTCGGCCTAAAAAAAACCTGTTGGGGAATTTGGATGATTATTGTGTTGAGCTCAAGCTTTTATATGTGAATGATAAAAAAAATAGTAAAGCAAGAAAAGATGGTCGTTTTATCCCTTTATCTGATTTTTTCATAAAAACACTGCAAAATTACACTGCCTTTTTAGAACAAATTATTGAAGCGTACGGTTCATTTTTTAGACAAGTCTTTGCAAAGAAGAAGATAACTGTAAATGATCTTTTTGGTAAGGTCATTTTTAGTAAAGATATCTTGCCGATAACTGTCAAAGAATGGCAGAGCAGGAAAATTAAGTTAATCCCTTTATCGAGAAAATGGGTGAATTCATATATGCAAGGAGTCTTTCCAAAGAATATGTATTCGAATTGGTTACGTCATTTTGACATGAACTTTTTGATGCATGAGCAGCAAGAGGGTAAACCAGCATTAGCTTTTCACTTAATTCAGGCCCTGTATGGTCATGACCAACGTGACCGAGAGGCTTTTCATCCGCATTCTTCACTTATCCCGAATGTCTATGTACAGCAAGCCCGCCAGCAATTGCAAGATAATGTCAAATCTTTATCGATTAAACACTTAGAGCGAAAATAGTTGTATGCAAAAAATCAAAGAACTAATAAAACCACAACTAGATGATCTATTTGTTGATATTCATAAAATGGTGAAAAAGTCGCTAGATAGACAGCCTTCTCCACCTGAAGTATTGACGAAAGAAATGCAGCAAAAACTTGATCAGCAGATCGCTGAAAAATGGCATGACATTAAAGATAGTGTTGATTGTTTGAGTCAAAAGTTGAGCCGAGACGAACAATCAAAACTGATGCAATTTACTGAAGATGAATTTAATAAAAGAAGGAAGCAATTCAACCAGAATGTAGATAAAAAATCATACAGAATTAAGCTAAATCCACATACTAAACGGATCGTACTGCCTAGAAAAATTGAGAGTACAGAGTCACGGTTAGAACAGGGGCATCTACATATCCATGTACTTAAGGAATTAAGGCAGTATTGGCAAGATTCATTTGAATATTGGAATGAACCAAAGTACTTATGGGGAAATTTATGCTTAAGTTTTATATATATTTCAGGCTGTGCAGATGAACAGCATTTGATTGCTATTCAGAAGCAATTGCAGGAGGCCATTGAGCTTGGTACAGATCTGAATTGTTTTCGGTTATACCATTCGGACTACAAAAAAATCACTAATCCATTGTTACTACATTATCGTGTTGAAAACTCTCAATATGGCAACGATGTAGAACAGGGAAAGTTGTACCAATGGAAACATGTTTTTTTTAACCCATATGCGCAGTTCATTTTGCAATATTTAAAAAAGTTGAAAGCTACTCAGAAAGAATTTTGTCTGCAACATTCAGTTGAAGATTGTATTTTAGAAAGCTTGAGTAAGATAGGCAGGAAAAAAAGTCTTGGGGATCTGCAATATCAAATTAAACGCCGTGGATTTCGTGCATTTAATGATGTGCAAATGGTACTCGAATTTAATCCAAACCTCAGCATAGATATATTTTTGAGTAATGTGCTTCAGCAAGAGATTAATACTGTTGCTTTAAGGCCATCCGAATTTAGATTGCTGTGGAATAATGATTACAATCAAGTCACAGAACCAGATAATCGCCCTATTCATTTTGAACAAGAGCAGTTACTTCCTGAAGTTCCGACTGTTCAAAGCAAATTACAAACGATTCCGTATGAGTTGATGTTGTTTGGTCAAAAGAAACGTAAAGGTCAAAAAGTTGAGCGTTTAGATAAAAAGAGGAATAAAGAAGAACGCACGCTACGTTTTTGGCAAGAAACTAGAAGGGTGTTAGAGGAGAAGATAGTTGATGCTAATACGGAGGAAAAGTCTTTAATTGATGCTCAACTACGCTTAATTCACTGGTTAATGCATTTAAAAAAACGAGGGCTTCAATTATCAACTATTGAAAGCTACTTAGGATCGTTTGGCAAAGAATTTATATTTGAGATTTGGCTCAATAAATTAGATTTAAAGCAACAATCCATAGATGACTATGAGGATTTATATCGGCAGCTATTGAAATACAGCAGTGAACGTGATGAAAAAGCAGTTCAACGAGATTCGGTGAAAGGAAAAACCTCTCGTAAGATGCACCAAAGCGCAGAATACCGTTTTGGTCGCCTAAAAGATTTTCATCAATTCTGTATAGAGAATTATGATGCTCCAGGGGTATTGGTGTTACAGAATTCAAGTTTTAAGCATTTACAAATTTGCAATGCACGGCTAGTGAGTCCTTTGCTATTTGGCAAATTATTGGAAAAACTAGAAAATTTAAGTCAAGAGCCAACGGCATCAGAGTGGGTCGATCATCTGAGTTGTTTAAAGCTGATGTATTTACTAAGTTATAGAACTGGACTTCGATTAAATGAAGTTCGTTGTCTTAAAATACAAGATATTATTTGCCCAGAGCTACTTTATAAAGAAAAAGAAAATACAGTTTTTAATAATATCACGCTTCATATCCAAGACAATTCATATCGCCGTCTGAAAACGCGAAGTGCGAATCGTCAAATACCATTGAAAATTGCATTGTCAGAACATGAGTTTTTAGTAGTACAACGTTACATACAACATCGTTATGAGCAATATTTGGTTAATCAGCAGGATGATCTACTTTTTAGTGTGAATCATCGTGTATTAACTGATCAATGTATCAGCAAAATTACAGTAGATTTGTTTAGTCAAATATTAGGTATGCATCATGGCTTTAGTTTTCATACATTACGCCACAGTGCTGCTAACTATCTAGCAATAACTTTGCTCGGTTCAAAAGAAATGATCAAGACCTACACAGATTGTCCTTGGGTAAAAGCAAAAAAGATGAGGGATTTATTGTTTGGTATGAAAGCACGTGCTCAAGAAGAGATTATTCAACATAAATGGCAGGTGCTCGCCTCTTGGATGGGGCATAGCAGTATTGAGCAAACGGCTTCAAATTACCTTCATGTTTTGGATTTATTAGCAGTCGATCGAATTTATAATTCGCCGTGTATCATTTCAAAAAAAGTATTAGAACAGTGTTTTAGTCCAGTGAAGTCAAGTACAGACTACATAAACCTAAATCGTTATACTCAGCAGCAGAAATGGTTTAATTCTTATCAGCAAACACAGCCAGTTACGATGGCTGGCCGACAAGAAAAGAAGTTTAGTATAGAGAAGAGTACTCTGACACCTTTTCAACGTTTGATAAGTTTTAGAGAAGGTCGATTAAGCGAAGATACCCAAGCTCAAGAATGGATGCAACGATGTCAATGGATGAGCACTAAATGGATGGATCGCCAAAAATTTAATTTAAAAACGAATTATGTTTATAGTAAGAATTTAGAAGAGAGTTGGTTTGATGAACTTTACGAAAAGGCTAAAAAACTGACTCGTCCAGATGAAATAATTCCTCTCCTTGATTTTCATTATAAAGATGATAGGCAGCAAGATGCACTGAAAGAAAAGAACATGGTTAAGGCGCTTAAAATATTATTATTATTTGGAAAACTGCGTAAGAATTTTCTACATTTTCAATGCCGAATGAAAGGTGATGAGCAACAAATTGTTAATTTTATTACTGGTATAGAGCCAATGTTAGGAGATCATCTGTATTTAGAAAAACAAAACTACCCAGTTAATTTGGATGCTCCTGAGCGAACCGTTAAATTTAGTTTTCAAAGAGTTGTCGGCTCTAACAAAAAAAATGTTACTCCGCTGGTTATATTTAATTTAATGTTAAAAATGATGCAAAAAGATGAACTCTGGATCAAATAGCCTAAGCATGTTAAAGGGGAATTGTTTAGAAATTTCCCTGTTTATAAGTAAACTGCCTTTATGAAAAGCACCATGCTGACTTGGATTAATAAGCGGAATGTAGTATCACAGTTTGATCGCTGGATTTACGAAAATGGTGTGAAGATTAGCGGTATGGTAAATCGATGAGCTAAAGTGTTGTAGTCCAAACTCGATCTGACAATTACCCATTTTTTAGTGTGCCCGTCAGGTTAAATTTGAACTGAATTTTTCTCAGCCCAAATTCATTTCCAATCAAGTTATGTTTCAAGTGGCGTGCGAACACTGCACAATTTAATTCACGGTGCCTAAGACAGGTATCAACTTCGGACCAGCCATTCTAGCTTTGCTAATGATTTCCACCAGCTCATCATAAGTCAGTTCAAACTTATCCTCACTATCAAATACATAGACCATATTCTTGCCTTCATGTTCAGGTGGAGTAGGTGGTACAAATCGTTTCGGGATAAGAATTTGTGCGAGTTGTTCGTCAGTTAATTTAAATAAGTGCATGTTTTTATCCTACTGTTCCTTAAAATGTATTCAAACATACTCAAGGACTAATTCGCACTCTGTTAATGTCTTGTTGCCAAGCGTGTAACTAGAGCCTGAGTCGGTCAGTTCCGACTTGTAGCGGTCAGTCCGTTCTTGC
>NZ_VPDB01000074.1:0-14275 GCF_013417925.1 Acinetobacter sp. YH12218 | reverse complement strand
GGTGCTGCAATGCGCAAGCTTATACATCTGTGTTATGGCGTTTTAAAACATCAGACTGCCTATCAAAGAGATTATTTATTGGTCGAATAATCTCAAAACCTGATTGACTACCAAGACGGTATCTCAGATATCCATAAAATATTGCTTTCGATCTCGCTTCATTGAAAACGTCATGTTGATGTTTAGACAAAGTACACTCAATCATACCCATTCAGAGCATTCTATTGAGTTTAAACGAGGTCTAAAAACATCTATTCCAATGCTGCTGGGCATTATTCCTTTTGCATTAGTTCTGGGTGCTCAGGCAACACATAAAGGCTTTTCTAGTTTAGAAGTTCCGCTTTTAACTGGTCTTAACTTTGCTGGTGGTTCTGAATTTGTCATTTTAGAAGTTTGGACCAATCCCCCTAATATCATCATGCTGATGTTTATTACGTTTTTAGTGAATAGTCGGCACCTATTAATGGGGGCGAGCCTTGTCCCGTATTTACGACATCTCCCGAATCGCACGGTTTATACCGCTTTATTTTTTATGTGCGATGAAAGTTGGGCCGTAGGTTTGGCCGATGCGCAAAACAAATCCAAAACCTTGGGAATTCAGCGCGCCTTTAGTTTGATGTTCTATGCAGGCTTATGCTGTGCTCTGTATTTGATGTGGGTTGGCTTTACCACGTTAGGGGCAATGATTGGACCAATTCTTGGCGATATTAGTCGACTTGGTTTTGACATGGCCTTCCCTGCTGTATTTCTTGTTTTACTGCGTGGCATGTGGAAAGGCTTTAAAGCGGCACGTCCATGGCTGGTCAGTTTGATTTCCGCATCTCTGGCGTATTTGTATCTCCCTGCGGGCTGGTATGTTCCGATTGGCGCTGTTACTGGTATTGCTTCTGCATTTTTCCTGATCGGAGATGATGCATGATTCACACTAGCACCTTGATCGCCATCTTATTTATTGCCTTAACCACTTACCTGACCCGTATCTTGGGTTATGTGTTACTGAAAAACCGTAGCCTCACCAACAAACAATGTCAAATTATGGAAGTTGTTCCCGGCTGCGTGTTGATCTCAGTGATCGCGCCTTATTTTGTCAAAGATAATCCTGCCGATCTGATCGCGATGGCCATTACGCTATTTGCAGCATCACGTTTTTCATTATTGCCTACCGTTGTGATTAGCATGCTTTCAGCAGCCGTGTTAAGACAAATTTTGATTTAGTCCCATACGATCATGTGTTGAAGAACGCGTGAACTACGATTTGAACCCAATGATGATGAATATTTGGAATCATTATATTGGATAAAAAAATACCCATACCTTGAGATCACATGCATTCAGCAAATATCGAGGTATGGGCAGCTTTGTGTATTTTTCGATTAGCTTTGATCTGTCTTGACCACTTTTGCCAAAAGGTTCACCAACTCTGCATTTTGCAATTCTACTTGCTGTAATTTATGAGCGGTTTGATCTAGAACTTCTTGCTGGATATGCATTTTCTTTGCAAGGTCTTGCATAATTTCCAAGGTCTTTTTTAGGTTGGCTTCAAGATGCACCACTTTTTCCTCGAGTGGCAAGGTTTCATGCGCGGTAGATTGCGATACGTCACGATTAAACTGTAGCCAAATTAAAAAAATAACCGCCAGCGCCAATAATAAAATAAATCCCCAAAGTAACATCAACATCATGCTCAATACTCTTTATATATTTCTTTGACTTTCATCTTAAACAATAAATCGGCTGTGCTTGAATATTTTTTAAAGTTTTTCAATATTTTCGAGATACATCAACGAGATTACGCATGATTTTTCATCTAATTTTAGAAAATAAAAAAACACCTACAAGCTAGTAGATGTTTTCTATATTGGATAAGTTTGAATTTTTATAAAGAGTGAAAACTTTCACATAAATCGAGCAAGCGGTTCGCATAGCCCCATTCATTGTCATACCATGCGAAAACTTTTGCTTGCTTTCCTACCACCATGGTTTGATTCAAATCGACAATCAATGAATAAGGTGAATGATTAAAATCACTTGAGACCAAGGGCTCATCGGTTACTGACATAATTTCATGATAATCAAAACGTGCAGCTTTGCTTAACACTGCATTTAACTCATGCTTGGTGATAACTGATTGAGACACAAAACTTAAATCGATTGCAGCAACATTGATAGTCGGCACACGAATCGAATAGCCATCGATTCGATCTTCCATTTTCGGCATGACCCGTTTCAACGCACCCAGAGCTGAAGAGGTTGTTGGAATAATATTTTGACCTGAAGCTCGCGCACGACGTAAGTCACGATGTGCATGATCCAATACAGACTGATCCGCAGTCACAGCATGAATTTCTGTCATGAGTGCTGTGTCTATACCAAAGGCATCATCAATAATTTTGACTAAAGGCACCAAAGCCTGCGTGGTACACGACACACTCGAAATAATTTGATCCGTCGCTTTGACTTCATGATGATTAACACCATACACAATCGCAGCATCAACACTGTCAAACGGCGCAGCACCAATAATCACACGTTTGGCACCTGCACCAATATGCTGTGTGGCTGCCTCTCGCGATCTAAATAAACCTGTACATTCGAGTACCACATCGACATTCAGTTGCTGCCAAGGCAAAAGACTCGGCTGTGCTTCATTTAAAACTTGCACTTTGAGATGCGCTTGAGCACAAGAGATATCTAGAAAAATAGCGCCATCTTGTTCAAGAATTTCGACTTGGCCTGCAAAACGACCATGCGTGGTGTCATATTTAAACAAATGCACCATGGTTTCCACATCAGCGACATCATTTATGGCAACAATTTCATAATGAAATTCTTTTGGATTTTCAAACCAAGCGCGTAATACATTGCGTCCGATTCGACCAAATCCATTAATTGCCACTCGCTGCATGACTTACCCTTCATTTTGAAACAGTTATAAAGCGCTTATATATTAAAGGATTTCAACAATAATTCGTAATCATTAATTCTCTTAATACTTATTAAAATGGGTGTTGAGTGAAAATATTCAAAATAGCTTTTCGACTTTATAATGAAGAAAAATATTCTATAGACTATAAATCACAATGATGAAGCAAACACTACAACCATTTTATTTGTTCTGGCAAAAGCTTAAACCTACAAAGCTCTTTTACGCTTCCATCTCAATATTTTTGATATTTTTATTAGGTTCAACCGAGACTACAGCGCAAATATATCAACACTGTTCATCAGCGGAGATACAAAAATTACAACGCCTATTCTCAGACGATAATTCCTCCAATGCCAATGAACCTGTATTTCAGGACTGCATTCAACTTCAGCATAGTCGTCGATTATTAGCCCTTTCTAGTAATGCGACTGACGTGATTCAGGACAATGCGGGCAATTATGATCTAAAGCTTTATCTTATAGATAAAGGCACATTTCAAGTACTAAAAGTATTTAAGTCACCTAAAGGCATTGTGCCTACGACACGTTTAGATAATGTTCAATTTGATCTCACTCCCTATGCAAAAGATCAGGACTTGGTGGGTATTGCTTTAAAACAATCGCACATAGGCGGTATTCATTCATCAAGACGATTGCTTTACCTTTATGCCATTCAAACTGATTCAAAAATTTTAGCTGTCTTAAATGGACTAATGACCAACTACAACAGCAGTACACAAAGTGCTTGTGATGACTGGAATACTGAAGAATTGAAGCGCACCTTACACATCAGCAATCAAACCCATAAGGGCTTCCCTATTTTCTTAATCAAAGAGTCGAGCATTAGCAGCCATTACAATCACAAAAACTGCAAAGCGTCCGCTGAACATGACCAAGGTCGTTATCAGCTCAAATTTAATGGCAAGGAATACCCCATTCAACACATAAAAAAGACAGATCCTGACTTATAAGCTGATTAATTCACGCCTTTAAAATTTGAAAATGCGTTTAGGATTTAAGTAAAATTTCATCTTAAATTTATAAATAAACCAAAGTACCATTGAGTAAAAACTGCCAAAATTTTCACAACCATAATGAAAATGAATCAATTCAAATGAATTATATAAAAAGTCATATAGTTCATTGAAAATCATTGGTCGCTACACCTTTTTCCGTTATAATTTAGCGTTTTTAAATTTTATGTCAGCATCTCAAGCCAGCTTTAAAATTTTGTAAGACTTGCTTGATATGCTATTACCAAATCGAAATTAGGAGAGACTTGGTTGTGAGTACTCGTTTTATGACATCAGCTGAAATTCGCGAAGCTTTTTTAAGCTACTTTGAATCGCAAGGGCATACACGTGTCGCGTCGAGTTCTCTGGTACCTGCCAACGACCCAACACTATTGTTCACAAATGCTGGTATGAACCAGTTTAAAGACTGCTTCCTTGGTCTTGAAAAACGTGACTACGTTCGTGCAACTTCTTCACAAAAATGTGTCCGTGCCGGCGGTAAACACAACGACTTAGACAACGTTGGTTATACAGCACGTCACCACACGTTCTTTGAAATGTTGGGTAACTTCTCATTTGGTGACTACTTCAAACGTGATGCCATCACATTTGCTTGGGATTTCTTAACCAACGAAAAATGGTTAGGTCTGCCAAAAGATAAACTTTATGCCACTGTTTACCATACAGATGACGAAGCATTTGATATCTGGAACAAAGAAATTGGTCTAGACGCTTCACGCATTATCCGTATCGGTGACAACAAAGGCGAAAAATACGCTTCAGATAACTTCTGGGCAATGGGCGATACAGGTCCTTGCGGTCCATGTTCTGAAATCTTCTTTGACCATGGTGACCACATTTGGGGCGGCTTACCGGGCACTCCTGAAGAAGATGGCGATCGTTTCATCGAAATTTGGAACAACGTATTCATGCAGTTCAACCGTACTGCTGATGGTGTTCTGCATGCCCTTCCTGCACCTTCTGTAGATACAGGTATGGGCCTTGAGCGTATTTCTGCAGTTTTACAGCATGTAAACTCAAACTACGAAATTGACCTATTCCAAAACCTACTTAAAGCTGCTGCTGAAATCATTGGTTTAGATACCACTGAACTTGAAGCAAAAGCACAAGCAGAAAACAAACCAGTTGAATACCCTGCTTCACTTAAAGTTGTGGCTGACCATGCACGTTCTTGCTGCTTCTTGATTGCAGACGGTGTTAACCCGTCTAACGAAGGCCGTGGCTATGTACTTCGCCGTATTATCCGTCGTGCAGTACGTCATGGTAACAAATTGGGTGCAACAGGTTCATTCTTCCATAAAATGTTGCAACCACTCATCAACGTGATGGGCGCTGCTTATCCTGAGCTTGCTGCACAGCAAGCACGTATCGAAGCTCAGCTTTTGAAAGAAGAAGAACAATTCGCAAAAACTTTAGAGCAAGGTTTGAAATTGCTTGAAGGCGAATTAGCTCAACTTAAAGGTTCAGTGATTCCAGGCGAAACTGTATTTAAACTTTACGATACTTACGGCTTCCCGACTGACTTAACAGCAGACATTGCACGTGAACGTGATTTAACCATTGACGAAGCTGGTTTCGAAGTCGAAATGGCGGCTCAACGTCAACGTGCACGTGATGCTGGTAAATTTGCTGTCGACTACAACTCAATTGTGAAAGTTGAAGGCGAGACTCAATTTGACGGCTATGACGCAACTCAAGGCCAAGGTCAAATTGTTGCAATCTACAAAGACGGCGAACAAGTTGATGAAGTTTTTGAAGGTGACGAAGCGCTGATCGTTCTCAACCAAACACCTTTCTATGCAGAAAGTGGCGGTCAAGTTGGCGATACAGGTATCTTCAAAAACGAAACTGGTATTTTTGAAGTTCAAGACACCAAAAAATCAGGCGGCGCTTTTGTACACCAAGGCATCGTGACCATGGGTAACTTAAAAGCAGCTCAAGCAGTTGAGGCTATTGTTAAAGCGGATATCCGTGAAGCAACTTCACGCAACCACTCTGCAACTCACCTATTACATGCAGCACTTCGCCAAGTTTTAGGTACGCACGTACAGCAAAAAGGTTCATTGGTTGCAAGCGAATTGCTTCGTTTTGACTTTTCCAATGATCAGCCTGTTTCATTTGAACAGCTTCAAGAAATTGAACGCATTGTCAATGCCGAAGTGATTGCCAATACTGCTGTTTCAACTGAACTTTTAGACATCGATGCGGCTAAAGAAAAAGGCGCAATGATGTTGTTCGGTGAGAAATACGGTGACGAAGTACGTGTACTTTCAATGGGTACAACCAAAGATGAGAAAAATTTCTCTATCGAGCTTTGTGGTGGTATTCACGTAAAACGCACAGGCGACATCGGCCTATTCAAGATCACATCTGAAGGCGGTGTTGCTGCAGGCGTACGTCGTATTGAAGCCGTTACTGGTACTAAGGCAGTTGAAGCTGCGCAAAAAGCTGATCGTGACATTCATGCAATTAACGACTTGCTGAAAGCGCAAAAAGATCAAACTTTAGAAAAAGTTGAAGCTTTATCTCACACAGCATCTAGCTTGCAAAAGCAAATTGAACAATTAAACCAAAAACTAGCGAGCTTCCAAGCCGCTGAGTTATTGAGTCAAGTTCAAGAGATTGCTGGCCGCAAAACATTAATCACCACGGTTCAAGGTGTAGATGCGAAATCACTTCGCAACTTGCACGACGGTGTGAAATCTAAATTAGACAATGCTGTGATCGTGATCGCGGCGGTTGATGCCGACAAAGTGAGCCTGATTGCTTCGGTTGCTAAAGAATACACTGCTGCTGTAAAAGCAGGTGACATCATCAAACACCTTGGTCAAGAGCTTGGTGGTAAAGGTGGTGGTAAACCTGATATGGCTCAAGGTGGTGCGCCTTATAGCGACAAACTTGAAGCAGTAATGACTGACCTCGTTGCATGGTTAGCTGCAAAATAAGACCAAAAGTCCTATAGCTCAAAGTGACTCACCTCCTTTGAGCAAATCAACAGGTTTAAGTAGTGTGTTTTTTAATGCTGGATCCTGCTTAAACCCTGTTGATGCGTGAAAACGCAAACTCAATCATCATGTTGAAACCAATATTCAACCTCTGGCTAAATGATGAAAATGGAGTCTAAAAGGCTGGGTTCATGTGAATCCCCTGCAGACACAAAGTATCTATTTGAACTCCTCCTACCTTGGAGTTCATGAGCTACGTGGTATATTAAAATCGCGCTGAAGTGCGGTCTTAAAATATGTGTAAGTGCTTTAAGTCTTTAGACTTATTTACTTGGTAAGGATAGTTATGGCATTAATCGTTCAAAAATATGGCGGTACCTCAATGGGTACTCCAGAGCGCATTTTAAATGTTGCTCGTCGTGTAAAGCGTTGGCATGATCACGGTCACAAAGTTGTGGTTGTTGTATCTGCAATGAGTGGCGAAACCAATCGTCTACTTGCTTTAGCGAAAGCCATTACCGAAACACCTGATCCACGCGAATTAGACCAAATGGTGTCTACGGGTGAACAGGTAACGATTTCTATGTTAGCAATGGCACTTAACTCTATTGGTGTTGAAGCTAAATCACTTACAGGTCGTCAAGTTGGTATTAAAACCGACAGCGCATTTACCAAGGCGCGTATTGAAGCGATTGATACGGATGTATTGACTTCAAACCTTGACGCTGGACGTGTCATTGTTGTGGCAGGTTTCCAAGGCTTTGATGCCGAAGGTAACACAACGACTTTAGGTCGTGGTGGTTCTGACACTTCGGGTGTTGCATTGGCTGCTGCACTTAAAGCTGACGAATGTCAGATTTACACAGACGTTGATGGTGTTTACACCACTGACCCTCGTGTCGCTCCAAAAGCGAAAAAAGTTGATCGTATTTCTTTTGAAGAAATGCTTGAAATGGCATCACTTGGTTCTAAAGTCCTTCAAATTCGCTCTGTAGAATTTGCCGGTAAATACCAAGTGCCTTTACGCGTATTATCAAGTTTTGATAATGACGATGATGGCGCATTCGACGAAAACTTTAAACAAAACGTCGGGACACTAATCACCACTGAAGCGGAAGACAACATGGAACAACCAATCATCTCAGGTATCGCGTTCAACCGTGATGAAGCTAAATTAACTATTCTTGGTGTACCGGATAAACCGGGTATCGCTTCAAACATCCTTTCACCAATTGGTGATGCCAATGTTGAAGTGGATATGATTATCCAAAACGTTGAAGAAGACGGTACAACTGATTTCACATTTACCGTAAACCGTGGTGAATTACCAAAAGCGAAAGCTATTCTTGAAGCAACTGCTCAAGAAATTGGTGCACGTGAAGTTGCAACTCGCGCAGACATCGTAAAAGTATCGATTGTTGGTGTTGGTATGCGTTCACACGCAGGTGTTGCAAGCAAAATGTTTACTGCTCTTGCAAAAGAAGGCATTAACATTTTGATGATCTCGACTTCTGAAATCAAAATTTCAGTGATTATCGATGAGAAATACTTAGAGCTTGCTGTACGTGCTCTACACACTGCATTCGGTCTAGACCGTGAAACAGGTGAATCAAGCGCACGTGCTTAATTAACCCTGCTGTGTGTCAAAATTTGTCATTGTTAGACAGATTTTGAAAAACATCGTAAAAATTCAGAGCCACTATAGTTTTTTTTATAGTGGCTCTGTTATATTAAACCTGAGGATTTTAAAATTTACTCAGTTTGCGACTGTCACAATGATTGTTTCAGATGCGCTGCTAAATTTTTTTGCTTTTACAAGTTATGAATTTTACATAACAGATCATTTGCAGGTTTTGCATTTTGCAAGGAGAGAAACATGCTGATTCTGACTCGTCGTGTCGGAGAAACATTAATGATTGGAGACCAAGTTAGCGTGACTGTACTTGGTGTTAAAGGTAATCAGGTTCGCATTGGCGTGAATGCTCCAAAAGAAGTATCTGTTCATCGTGAAGAAATTTACCAACGAATTCAACATGAACGCGCAATGCACGAACATCTCCAAAACATTGATCAAGAATATCAGCCATCTTTTGAAGAAACTGATTATTCCCAAAACAACTATAATCGCTAAGATTCAAGTTGTTTAAATGATAAAGCGGCTCGTTAGGCCGCTTTAAATTTATCTAGAACATGCTTTTACTATAGACGTTCAACTGAGCTTTATTACTGCCCTTCTAGAACTTTACGCACTGGGCCAAAACTGCGACGATGTTCATCAATCACCCCATGCTGCGCAATTGCTTCGAAGTGTGCTTTGGTTGGATAGCCCTTGTGTTTTGCAAAACCGTACTGTGGATATTTTGCATCCAGCTCAACCATTTCGTGGTCTCGAGTCACTTTGGCCAAAATACTCGCAGCCGAAATCTCCGGATGAATCGCATCACCACCCACGATAGCATCACAGCTCATTGCTAAACCGGTTGGGACTTTATTACCATCTACCAACACGTGTTCTGGCTGTACATTGAGTTTTTCCACTGCACGACGCATCGCAAGTAATGATGCCTGTAAGATATTGATCTCATCAATTTCTTGTGCAGAACTTTCAGCAATCGCCCAAGCCAAGGCTTTTTCTTGAATCTCAATAAATAACTTTTCACGTTTTTTTTCAGTGAGTTTTTTAGAATCGTTTAAACCCTCAATCGGGTTATTGGGATCTAAAATGACAGCTGCCGCAACAACCGAACCCACCAATGGACCGCGACCCGCTTCATCTGCACCAGCAATTTTCATATATCTCTCACTCAAAATAAAATACGACCCTTAATAATGTTCTAAATCTTAGTTTTTAAATGTTTCGATCACGCAAGCATTTAAAGTATTTGTCACGATTTTAGCTGTAAGATTTGCTTGTGAAGTTTTATCCATTGCTGCTACAACCAAATCTGTTGCAGTCACGCTAGTTGTCGCTTTCTCGCCTACACATGAACACACTTCAGTTTGTAGTTCAGATTTTTGAGTTTCTGTTAATAATTTTGAACCTGTTTTCCAATAGCTGTTGTTATTTAGCTCAGTTACGCATTTCGCTTGAACACCCACTTTAACCGCCATCATTGCCAAGCTGTTTGCTGAAGTTGTACCTGTAGAACTTGTACCTGTTGTTCCAGTCGCAGCACATGCAGAAAGAACAAGCGCTAAAGGCGCTAGAACAGCAACTAATTTTTTCACGAATATTTCCTTTGTTATGTTCATCAACGCGCATATTGTGCCCCAAATCACACTTCATCGGATATGACTATTTAAAATAAATTCGGTAACTGTGTAGTTAATCATCAAAGCCTGTGTTGCATATTCACAACACAGTGTCCCGATTTTAAACGACGCATATTTTTGTGGTCTGTATTAGAATCTGCATAAGATTGGACGCTTAAATAATCAACATGAGCAATAACACACAATACTACACTCGAACTGCTCAGGTCTTACATTGGCTGATGGCGATCATATTCATCGTGGCATGGTTAATTGGCTTTTATAGTGGCAATTTTCTCAGTTATGACGTCGATGGCAGCTTTAAAGGACAAGTCATTACCCTCCATAAAAATATTGCGACTACGATTATTTTTTTGGTGGTGATACGAATCTTTTGGCGCTATACCCACCCCGCTCCAGATTTACCTGACAGCATGTCATCCGGCATGAAAACCTTGGCACATTTGGGTCATTTAGCACTGTATTTTGTACTACTAGCTTTACCGATTACAGGTTGCTTATTTAGTTGGAGCGCAGGTCACCCCGCCCCTGTCTTGTATTTGTTTGAAATACCACGCTTGGTACAAGATAATCCTGAATTATTAGCCATCGTGAAACCGCTACATATTTGGATTTCTTGGGCAGCAGGCTTGCTCTTAGTGGGTCATATTTTGGCAGCGTTGAAACATCATTTTATTGATAAAGACCATGTGCTCAAAAGTATGACACGACAACCAAAACCCTAATAAAGACAAAATAAAAGCCACATCATGTGGCTTTTATTTTAAGCATTATCTTTTAATTCAGTACTTGCTGAGCACAACCGCGCATACTATTTAAAACCGCTTTAGAAATCAGTTTATTCTTTTCAGTTTCATTCACTGCAGCAGTCATCAGATCTTTCGCACCGATATCATCCATAGCATGCTCACTCACGCACTGACAAATCGCAGCTTGATTGTCTTTTTTCTGTTGAGCACTCATAAACAACGCAGCACCTTTCCAAATTTTAGAAGTATTTAATTCTTGCGAGCATTGATATTCAATCACAGGCTTTAGCATACGCTGACTTAAACTTGATTTATCTGCACTAGCAGCGGATGAAATCAATACTGCGGCTAAAAATGTAATCGATGAGGCAAATATAGAGCGATTTGAATGAGATAAAAGCATGATTTAAACATAAAAAAGGCAGTGAATATTCACTGCCTGAGATTATACGCTGATTATTAATTCAACGCTTCAATCTTTTTAATCCAAGCTTGTTTTTCAGCATCTGAAATAAATGATGCTTCAAAAGAGTTGATTGCCAGTTGCTTTAACTCTGCATTGCTTAAATCAAGTGCTTTGGTGATCGCAATGAAGTTATCATTCATATAACCACCAAAGTACGATGGATCATCTGAATTGACGGTCACATGCACACCTTGTTGCAATAGACGGCGAATATTATGCTCAGCCATATTATTGACCACACAGAGCTTTAAATTGCTTAGCGGGCAAACGGTTAATGGCATTTTTTCTGCAATTAAACGTTGCATCAAAGCAGGATCTTCTTCTGAACGTACACCATGGTCAACACGATTTACTTTCAGCAAATCCAAGGCTTCCCATACGTATTCTGCTGGACCTTCTTCCCCTGCATGCGCAACGATAAGAAAACCTGCTTCACGTGCTTTAGCAAAAACACGTTCGAATTTTGATGGTGGATGACCCACTTCACTCGAATCTAAACCGACACCAATAATTTGATCTTTATATGGTAAAGCTTGTTCTAATGTTGCAAATGCTGCGTCTTCAGATAAATGACGCAAAAAGCACATAATCAGATGTGAGCTAATGCCCAGTTTTGCTTTGGCATCATCACAAGCGCATTGTAAGCCATTCAAGACAGTTTCAAAAGCAACCCCACGGTCTGTATGAGTTTGTGGGTCGAAGAACATTTCGGTATGAACCACATGATCTTCTGCACATTTTTCAAAGTATGCCCATGCTAACTCATAAAAATCTTGCTCATGAATCAGTACATTTGCACCTGCATAATAAATGTCTAAAAAAGACTGTAAATTATGAAAGTTATACGCTTCTTTTAATTCTTCGACTGATTGATAAGGGATTGCAATATTGTTGCGTTGGGCAATTGCAAACATGAGTTCAGGCTCAAATGTCCCTTCAATATGCACATGTAGCTCTGCTTTTGGCAAAGCGCGAATCAGCTCAAGTTGATCCATCTCTTATCCTCATAAAAATAAAAAAGGGTGCAAACTGAGTTTACACCCTTTCGCTATTTGACAGTATTAACCGCCAAATGCAGCAAATTTTAATGCCCAAAGTACAGCAATAATCCAGACCATATATGGTACAATTTTCGCTTTACCTGTCAGCAATTTAACCAATGCATAGCTAATGAAGCCCATTGCAATACCGTCTGCAATTGAATACGTAAACGGCATAAATACAATTGTTAAGAATGCAGGGACTGCTTCAGTAATATCATCCCACTCAATATGAACGATACCTTGAATCATCAACACACCAACAAACAATAATGCTGGCGCAGTTGCAAAACCTGGTACAGACTGAGCAAGTGGTGCTAAGAACAATGCCAAAATAAACAATACAGCAACTACAACTGCAGTTAAACCTGTACGACCACCGGCAGCAACACCTGCTGATGATTCAATATAAGGCGTAGTCGAAGACGTACCCAATGCCGCACCCGCAACAATTGCAGATGAGTCAGCAAATAATGCTTTCTTCAAACGTGGTAATTTACCGTCTTTTAATAAGCCTGCACGGTGTGATACACCGACCAATGTACCTGTAGAGTCAAATAAATCAACCAAGAAGAATACAAAGATTACGCCAATCAAACTTGCTGTGAATAGACCTTCGAAGTTCATTTGCATGAATGTTGGAGCGATTGAAGGAATAGCACCTACAACACCTTTAAATTCGTTGAAGCCCAGTAGGGTTGAAATTGCAGTAATCACCAAAATACTGATGATGATTGCACCACGTACTTTGAAGTGATGCATAACCACAACCATCAAGAAGCCAAGTAAAGCCAACAAGACAGACGGCTGTTTTAAATCACCCAGACTGACCAGTGTTGCAGGGTTATCAACAATAATGCCGGCATTTTTCAAAGAAACCAGTGCAAGGAATAAACCAATACCGCCGCCGATCGCCAGTTTAAGCGACATTGGAATCGCATTGACAATCGCTTCACGGATTTTGAACATGCTGATAGCGATAAAAACAAGGCCAGAGACAAAAACAGCTGCTAAAGCAGTTTGCCATTCCACGCCCATACCCAAACATACAGAATAGGTAAAGTAAGCGTTTAAGCCCATACCGGGTGCTAAGGCAATTGGATAGTTAGCAACAAGCCCCATCACCAAACAGCCAATGGCTGCTGCTAGACAAGTTGCGACAAAAACAGCGCCATGATCCATACCCGTTTCGGACAAAATCATTGGATTGACAATAATGATGTAACACATTGTCAAGAAAGTAGTTACACCTGCAATGACTTCTGTTTTGAAACTGGTTTTGTTTTCGCTCAGTTTAAACAGACGTTCAAGCATGTTCTCGGAAGATGGATTAGGAGTCGTCATGACCTAGCCCCTATGAAGTAAACTTTATGCATATAAGCATTCCACAAAATTAATCATGTGATGTATTCATCATTAATTTTGTGTATGCCTAAGCAACGAATATGCCAATTCGGCAGATTGTAGGCTTTAAAAAATCCTATTTTCAACAGCATACAACACAGTACAAATGTTGAAATTTGCAAACAAAAAAGCTGCATAAACCTATGCAGCTCCTCTATTTATGTCATTTAATTCGTATTTAATATCAATAAATACTGATCAAATTAATTTCGGCAAATTATAACACATTGATTTTTTAATGTTTCCAAATTTTCATCGCTTTTCAATTTAGTAAATTTAAGACATTGTTTTCTTTATAAAGTTTCAAATTATTATAGGACTTACGCACTATCATTTATAGATTCTCTGTGGTAGCAGATGATTTTTATCGAGAATAAAGTCATCAATGAAGTTTTTGATAATTGGTCTAAATAATTTCTTCTGCCAACGATATATATTT
>NZ_VPDB01000073.1:0-14505 GCF_013417925.1 Acinetobacter sp. YH12218 | reverse complement strand
GAGATCCATGCACGCATGGCAGTCTTGAATAAATTCACAGAATTAGGTCGCCCTCATACCCAAGTTGTCTCTTAAATTTGAGTAGCTTAAGGGAACTCAGCCTTTCAAACCTTTATGCAACAAAGCCTATCTGCACCAGAAATGCGATTATCCAATTATGTTTATAGTGAGACAGCTACGTCATTTCATGTATCTTGTGATCGGAGTTATTCAATCACATTTCGTAGTCAAAATTTAAAAAATAGTAATGGATTAAGTTCTGTTTCGAATGGACCGTATCAATTAAGAACGCAACTTAAAGTCATAGGAGGTTCTGATAATCTATGGGGGGCAATCATGAACCAACGTGCTGGACAGGATAGAAAATATACGATTTCTGCGCGTTTAATGGATAACCCACTTTCCTATAATGTTCCAGCAGGAGTATATCGGGATAAGATTTATGTTAATGTCGATTTTTAAAAATAATCATCCAATCTTACATTGTAAAAAAGGAGATGAATAATTCTCCTTTTTTCACGATTGTGTCATCAAATAATCATCAAAATGCAAAAACTGCTGCTTAAATTGTGGATATACATTTATAAGAAGCATGTAAGATCATGACAGAATCGGCTATCAATTTGGGGCGTATACAGGATGAACCTGCACGCTTTCAATTCCAATTTAAGCATATGCAATCACGAATGGATGTGCAAACGGTCTCAACCTTAATCCGTCTAGGTCTAAAAATTGCCATTGTTACAGATACGTGGGCGCCAGAAATTAATGGTGTTGCACATTCTTTATTGCAACTGTGTAAGGGCTTGCAGCAACAAGGCAACTCAATATTTTTAATACGTCCTGAACAGTCCGAAAGTTGTCAGGATTTCAAACCTGATCAAGAGTGTTTGGTTCGAGCGCAGTCGATTCCTAGATATTCAGGTTTACAATTTGGCTGGCCGCAATTGATCAAGCTGAGTAAAGCTTTAAAAAAAGCCCAAGTCGACATTGTGCATATAGTCACTGAAGGGCCTTTGGGATTTGCTATGCTTCAACTGGCGCGTTCTTTACAGATTCCTGTGTCCAGTGGTTTTCATTCGGCCTTTCATGATTTTAGTCGATTCTTTGATTTAGCGTTTTTAATGAAGCCTGTACAACATTATTTACGATGGTTTCATAACAATACTCAACTCACCTGTGTCCCGAGCCAAGATACTGCAGATGCCCTGCATCGATTAGGTTTTAGTTGTCCATTGGTGGTGGTGGGGCGTGGTGTGGACCATAGTCGATTTTCTCCCTCACATTATCGAGCAGATCTGAGACAACAGTGGCAAGCAGATGAACATACCCGCGTGATGCTGTATGTCGGTCGGCTATCTCCTGAAAAAGAAGTGGATGTTTTAATTTCTGCCTATCGTTCGATGTTGGCTATGGATGCACGAACGAAATTGGTCATTGTGGGTGATGGGCCTGATCGTGAACGACTAATGCAACTGGCAAAATCCCTAGATGTTATTTTTATGGGAAGTTTAAGTGGTCAGGCTTTATCGGAAGCCTATGCCAGTGCGGATGTTTTTGTTTTCGCAAGTCAGGTTGAGACCTTTGGTAATGTGGTTTTGGAGGCGATGGCTAGCGGATTGCCTGTGATTGCATATAATGCTGCATGTGCCCAACTGCACGTGAGAAATCAGCAAACGGGATGGTTATGTCATTTATCTCGAACCGATGAATTTATACGTCTTATGCAGCAATTGCCGCAACGCGCTAAATTAAAAACCATCGGCATCGAGGCGGCAAAAGACGCTGCTAAAATTGGATGGCAATATCCCGTACAGCAATTTGAGCAAGCGCTATATCGCGTGGTGGATCAAGCCATGATGAGCCAATGGAGCTAGCGCTATTGGTTATATACTGGTTGAGCATCCTCATAACCAATATTCATTGAACTGTCATCAAAGCATCATTGCACTGTCAAAAAGACAACTTAAGCTGAGTCAAACACAGAACTAAACTTGTAAAAATAACAACACAAATCTAGCTCAACCCCAACATAGTCAGACTTTGACTGTAGATAGGAGATTAGCGATGAATTTTAAAAATGCAAAAACAAGAATGCTGCATCTCGATTTAAAAGGCTGTATTTATCTCAATCATTTTTCACATCAACAAGTTGTGGCTGACATATTTAAAATGGTGAGTCGACTTGGTGATGGTGTGTTTTGGTATGTCATGTTGGCGACGGTTTGGATCGTGCAGGGCATGTCTTACAGTGTACAAATCGTCTATGTATTACTGGGTGGTTCCGTCGGGACCTCGATCTATAAACTCCTCAAAAAGAAAACTGTGCGCCCAAGACCGTACCAAGTGCATCAAGTGATTCGCTTAGGTGAACGCCCTCTAGATCATTTTAGTTTTCCATCAGGGCATACTCTACATGCAGTCATGGCAACAACTGTGCTGGGCTATATTCAACCCATGCTGTTGGTCCTGATGTTGCCCTTTAGCTTATTAGTGGCATTATCTCGCATGATCTTAGGTTTGCATTACCCAAGTGATGTCGCTGTCGGTGCTGCTATAGGCGCTGCAGTGGGTGCGGCGATTATTCTCTGTGCACCTCTTTTCGGTTTGGTTTTATAGTTTGATGTGGACATCTCAATTGCAAAATCTGGTAATAAAAAAATTAAAAGGGTTTATCACGTCGAATTGCTGAAATTTGTTAAAGTAAGCCATCATTCTATAGACGATGTTAGGAAGACCCATGGGTTTACGCTGGACAGATACCATTGATATCGCAATTGAGCTGTATGAAGCTCACCCTGATGTTGATCCGCAATGGATTCGCTTTACTGACCTACATGCATGGGTATGTGCATTGCCAAATTTCACTGATGACCCCGAAAAGTCGACTGAAGGTCTGCTTGAGGGAATTCAGATGGCCTGGATTGATGAGGCAAGTTAATCCCTACATCGAAAAAAGCAATTTTTTTGTATAGCAAAAGCAGAAAATAGCGCATTATTCGGTATAATGCGGCAAATTTTTCACGTCAAATTGACTTAAGGAGCCTCTCATGGCTATTGAACGTACTTTATCTATCGTTAAACCAGACGCAGTTGCTAAAAACCACATCGGCGACATCTTTGCTCGTTTCGAAAAAGCTGGTCTTCAAATCGTTGCAACTAAAATGAAACACTTGACTCAAGCTGAAGCTGAAGGCTTCTACGCTGAGCACAAAGAACGTGGTTTCTTTGGTGACCTAGTTGCATTCATGACTTCTGGTCCAGTTGTAGTTTCAGTTCTTGAAGGCGAAAACGCAGTTCTTGCTCACCGTGAAATCCTTGGCGCAACTAACCCTAAAGAAGCTGCTCCTGGTACTATCCGTGCAGACTTCGCTGTAAGCATCGACGAAAACGCTGCTCACGGTTCTGACTCTGTAGCATCTGCTGATCGTGAAGTTAACTACTTCTTCGCTCAAACTGAGATCGCTCCACGTACTCGTTAATTCGAAGTATTCGAACCAGATAAGTGGTATACTGCTTGTCTGGTTTTTTTATTCTCTGAATAATTCTTCGCTCAAATACTGAGCATCTCCTTTGATCTTTAGACATGGTTTAGGTAATTACACATGAGTACTGAAGTAGTCGCTACATCAGCTGTTTCTGATGCACAGCAACAATCTCCATCCGCTCCGACGCAGCAAAATACTGTGGAGAAAGTGAATTTACTGGGCATGTCACGTCCGCAAATGGAAAAATTCTTCGAAGAAATGGGGGAGAAGAAATTCCGTGCTGGGCAGGTGATGAAATGGATTCATCAGTTCTTCGTGACTGATTTTGCTGAAATGACCAATATTTCTGGTAAATTGCGTGAAAAACTAGAAAAGATTTGTGAAATTAAAGCGCCTGAAGTGGTGCATAAAAATTATTCAAAAGACGGTACTCGTAAATGGGTGTTCCGTGTAGGTGATGGTGCAGGTTCATTGGTTGAAACCGTGCTCATTCCTGCAGAAGATAAAACCGGCGCACGTAAGACCTTGTGTATTTCGTCACAAGTGGGCTGTGCTCTGGACTGTTCATTCTGTTCAACTGGGAAACAAGGTTTTCAACGTGACTTGAGCCAAGCTGAAATTATTGGACAGCTTTGGATGGCGAACTTCTCTTATATGGAAGATGTGCCAGTTGCGGATCGTGAACGTTCAGTGACCAACGTGGTGATGATGGGCATGGGTGAGCCGTTGTTGAACTATGATGCTGTATTGAATTCAATGCGTATCATGTTGGATGACTTTGCGTATGGCATGTCGAAGCGTCGTGTGACTTTATCAACATCAGGTGTGGTGCCTAAAATTGACCAATTGGCACAAGACATTGATGTGGCCTTGGCAATTTCACTCCATGCGCCAAATGATGAACTACGTAACGAACTTGTTCCGATCAATAAAAAGTATCCGTTGGAACAGTTGATAGCAGCTTGTCAGCGTTATATCGCCAAAGATGGCAATGAAAGTTCACGTAAACATGTGACCATCGAATACGTGATGTTAGATGGTGTAAATGACCATCCTGAACATGCACAGCAAATGTTAAAGCTGTTGAAAAACTTACCAAGCAAAATTAATTTAATTCCGTTTAACCCGTTCCCGCATGCGCCATACAGTCGTTCAAGCCGTAACCGTATTATTTCTTTCCAAAAAACTTTGTCTGATGCCGGTTTTGTGTGTACGATTCGTCAGACACGTGGTGATGATATCGACGCTGCGTGTGGACAACTCGTGGGGCAAGTTGCTGACCGTACTCGTCGTGCGGAGCAATGGAAAAAGAAAGTTGCGCAGCAAAATGAGATACTGCGCTCACAAGGATAATAAAGAGGCAGCCAATTGAAAAAGTTAACGTATAAGTTCACTTTCGTTTCAGCTTTATGTGCATCGGTTTTGGCATTAACAGCATGTCAAACGCCTGAGATTGGGAAAAAAGACCCAGAGAAAGCCGTAAAAATCAGAACGCAATTGGCTGTTGAACACCTGAAAGCAGGGGATTTGGACTCTGCTAAACGCGCATTAGATCAGGCTTTAGAAGTGGATTCTCGCGATTCCCAAGCCAATATGATGATGGGTGTCTTACTACAACGAGAAGGCAGCCCAGCCAACTTAGAAAAAGCAGATAGTTATTTTAAGCGTGCAATTTCAGCAGACTCAAAAAATTCTCAAGCGCGTAACAACTACGGTACGTATTTATACCAAGTTGAGCGCTATAATGATGCGATTGAACAGTTCAGCATCGCAGGTTCAACTTTAGGTTATGATCAACGTTTCAAAGCATTGGAAAATTTAGGTCGAATTTACCTGAAAGTGGGTGATGTGGCGAATGCTGAAAAATCATTCAAACAAGCTTTGCAGGCTAATCGTGATTCCTATGTTTCAATGTTAGAGTTGTCTGAAATCTTTTATTTGAATCAGCAGTTCCCTGCTGCCACACAAATGTATGAACAATTTGTACGTGCAGTAGGACAAAAAAATCAGGGTGCGCGCGCACTCTGGATTGGCATTCGAACAGCGCGTGCCAATGGCGACAATTTGGGTATGCAAGTACTGGTTAACCAGTTACGTGCTTTGTTCCCAGAAAGTCCTGAATACCAACGCTATTTGCAATTACAGTACAGTACTGAGGCCGTATGGAAGTAAATCCTAATTCACCGCAATCGAATGGTTCGAGCGTAGCTCCAAATGCATTAGGAAATGTACAACGCCCAGGTGAGTATTTACGTCAAGTACGTATTACGCAAAAACTGGAACTTGAAGCTGTCGCATCAGAACTCAATATTCCATTAAAAACACTGACTGCACTCGAGCAAGATGATTATAAGTCATTGCCTGAAGCGACCTTTATTAAAGGTTACTACCGCACTTATGCCAAATATTTAAAAGTTGATGCCACCAATATCATTCAACGTTTTGATGATATTTATGCCAACGATACGGGATTGTTGCCAAATCACGCGTTAAATAATTCACCGATTAAAATTATGGGTAAATTACCCGGGTCTAACCGTGACCGTAATCGTAAATGGATCAAACGTGGTCTGATTGCATTGGCGGTGTTGTTGGTCATTGGTGCGATCGTGGCGGCGATTCAGGGCATGACCTCGGGCAGCGATAATGAAGACGCTGTGACCAATGATGTCGCTTCAGAAGTTCAAGTCCTCGACATGAATGGCGGGAATGCAACAGTCAGCGGTGATCAATTGACATTGACCTTTAGTAGCCCGACTTCAGTACATATTGTTGATTCGACGGGTAAGGTGTTGGCGACTGGTCGTCAAGCATCGACGCTCAACTTAAACGGTGAAACACCATTCCAAATTCGTTTGGATGATGCAACTGTAGTGTCATTAAGCTTAAATAATGAAAATATTTCATTGTCACCATATACCGTAAACGGCAAAGCAGATTTCCGTTTATCACGTTAAGGGACAACAGAGCAGACTGAACAATGATTGAAAATCCAATTAAGCGCCGTCCAACGCGTAAAATTAAAGTAGGTTCGGTGTATGTCGGTGGTGATGCGCCGATCAGCATCCAAAGTATGACCAATACTGAAACCTGTGATGTCGAAGCGACCGTGGCACAAATTCAGCGCTGTGTAGACGTCGGTGCGGACATCATGCGTGTTTCTGTACCGAGTATGGAAGCTGCTGAAGCTTTTGGTGAAATTCGTAAACGTGTGCAAGTGCCATTGGTTGCCGATATTCACTTTGATTATAAAATTGCTTTACGTGTTGCAGACCTTGGTGCAGATTGTTTGCGTATTAACCCGGGTAATATTGGCTCAGAAGCTAAAATTCGTGAAGTGGTAGCTGCTGCACAACATAATGACATCTCTATGCGTATTGGTGTCAATGCCGGTTCACTGGAAAAAGATATTCAAAAGAAATATGGTGAGCCTACAGGTCAGGCCTTGCTTGAATCTGCAATGCGCCATATTGATATTTTAGACCGTTTAAATTTCCATGAATTTAAAGTGTCAGTCAAAGCATCCAATGTCTTTCTGACGATGGATGCTTACCGTTTGTTATCTAAACAAATTGATAACCCATTACACTTAGGTGTGACTGAAGCAGGTGTCTACCGTACGGGTTCAGTCAAATCTGCTATCGCTTTAGGCGGTTTGTTGATGGAAGGCATTGGTGACACCATGCGTATTTCATTGGCAGCAGAGCCTGAAGAAGAAATCAAAATTGGCTTTGATATTTTAAAATCATTGGGCTTACGTTCAAACGGCATTAACTTTATTGCGTGCCCAAGTTGTTCACGCCAAGAGTTTAATGTCATCAAAGTTATGCAAACATTGGAAGAGCGTTTAGAAGATATTCGTACCCCAATGGATGTATCGGTGATTGGTTGTAAAGTGAATGGTCCGGGTGAAGCCAAAGAAGCCGATATTGGTGTAGTTGGTGCAAGTCCGCGTTCACTGGTGTATCGTAATGGCGAAAAGAGCCATTTAATTGACACAAATCAGTTGGTTGACGAAATCGAAGCGATGGTTCGTCAACGTGTTAGCGATCTTGAAGACGCTAAAGCTAAAGAGATTATTCGCACAAGTTTTTCTGAGTAGATCATGAGTTCAATCGTCGCAATCAAAGGTTTTAATGACATTCTCCCTACGCAAAGTCCTGCATGGAGACGTCTAGAACAGCATCTATCTAGCCTGATGGATGCTTATGGTTATCAGCAAATTCGCTTGCCGATTGTGGAGCAGACTCATCTGTTCAAACGTTCTATTGGTGATGCAACGGATATCGTTGAAAAAGAAATGTACACATTCTTAGACAAAGGTAATCCGCCTGAGTCTTTGACTTTGCGTCCAGAAGGAACAGCAGGATGTGTACGTGCAATGCTTGAACATAACTTACTTCGTGGTGCTACACCGCGTGTATGGTATGTCGGCCCAATGTTCCGCTATGAAAAACCACAAAAAGGTCGCTACCGTCAGTTCCATCAATTTGGCGTAGAAACTTTTGGTGTTGCAACACCAGATCAAGATGCAGAATTGATTTTAATGACTGCACGTTTGTGGAAACGCATGGGCGTTGCAGATAAAGTTCAATTAGAACTCAATACTTTAGGTGAGTCTGATGAACGTGCAGCTTATCGTGCAGCATTGGTTGAATTCCTAGAGTCACATAAAAATGACTTAGATGAAGATTCACAGCGTCGTCTAACCACGAATCCACTGCGTATTTTGGATTCTAAAGATCCAAAAACACAAAGCATTTTGGAAAATGCGCCAAAACTTCACGACTTTATGGGTGAAGAAACGTTGGCTCACTTTGCTCAATTGCAGCAGTATTTGACTGATGCTGGTGTTGGTTTTGTGATCAATCAAAAATTGGTTCGTGGTCTCGACTATTACAACAAAACGGTCTTTGAATGGACAACTACACACTTAGGTTCTCAAGGAACGGTATGTGCTGGTGGTCGTTATGACGGTTTAGTCGGTCAGCTTAAAGGTAAAGTAGACCAGTCGGTGCCTGCTGTTGGTTTTGCAATGGGTATGGAGCGTTTGCTTCTTCTACTTGAACAAGTGGAAGACAATACTCCTGTACGTGACTGTGAGCTATTCTTAGTTTCAGATCCTGCAACTCAAGGTAAGGCATTGGTCCTTGCTGAACAAATTCGTGATCAACTTGAAGCAGCGGGTAGCAACATTCGCTTAAAAGTTGGTTCACAAGGTTCAATGAAATCGCAAATGAAAAAAGCAGACCAATCGGGTGCTTTATTTGCTGTGATTTACGGTGAACGTGAGCAATCAGCAGGGCAAGTGCTGGTGAAAGAGCTAGCGATTGCAGAACAACACGAAGTGAATGTGGCAGACTTTGTTGCCTTCATTATCGAAAAAATTTCTTCAAAATAATCCCTATAACATAAGGAAAAAGGTAATTTCATGAGCGCATTGAGTGAAGAAGAACAACTTGATAATTTAAAATCGTTTGCTAAAAAATATGGCTCTGCCATTGTTAGCGGCATTTTAATTGCGTTGATTGCCTTTTTCGGATGGGAATACTGGCAGAAGAAAACTTTGGCTGAATCACAAATGCAAACAGCCAAAGTCCAGCAGTTAATGGATGATGCTCAGTCGGCGACGGGTGACGCTTTTACACAACTTTCTGCGACTGCAGATAAAATTGTAAAAGAAGCGCCAGATTCGCCACAAGCCATCCAAACTCAGTTGCTTATGGCAAAATTGGCGTATGATAAAGCGGATTATGCCAATGCTGAGAAAGCTTTGAAAAAAGTTGAAAATTCAAAAGTTGATGATGCAGGCTTAATTCAATTGGTGAAATTACGTTTGGCGTATGCACAATTGGCACAAAAGAAATTTGATGAAGCATTAAAAACCTTAGAAGCAGTTAAAGAACCTGCTTTTCAAGCGACTGCAGATGAAGCCCGTGGCGATGTCTATGTTGCAAAAAATGATATCGAAAATGCAAAGAAAGTTTATCAAAGTGCATGGGATGCTTTGGTTGAGCGACAAGAAGAACGTCAAATTTTACAAATTAAACTCGAAAGTGTAGGCGTTTTAGTTGATGATCCTGAAATTGAACGTCCGATTATAGATACACAAGTGGAAGCAACTGAATGAATAGAAAATACAAAATTACCTGTGCGCTGACAGTTTTAACACTTGCTTTGGCTGGTTGTGCAAATAAAGGAAAAGTAGAAAAAGTAAAACCAAATCCTTTACCAAAATTGGAACAGGCAAAAACTTTAGCACCTGTATTTTCAAACAGTGTGGCTTCAACTGAAGAAGCAGATCCACTACGTTTACGTATGGATGCAGATAATGGCGTTGTTTTTAGCGTAAATCCTAATGGTGAAGTTCAAGCCTACAAAGGCAAAGAGCGTTTATGGCAGAAGAAAATCTCTAAACAAGGTTTGACTGCAGGTGTAGAAGCAGCTGACGGAATTGTGGTTGTTGGTAATGCAAAAGGTCAATTATTTGCATTAGATCAGGCAACAGGTGAACAAAAGTGGACAGCGCAATTAACCGGCGCGTTACTTTCACCGTCGTTGATTCAAGCAGGTCGCGTTATTTCAGTTACCAATGATGGGACGGTATACGCAAACGATGTGGCAACGGGCCAACAAACTTGGACCTATAACTTGCCAAATGTACAGTTTAGTTTACGTGGTATGGCAGCACCGGTATCACTCGATGCGCGTCATGTTCTCATCGCTTCTTCAAATGCCTATATCTATGTGATTGATGCATTGAGCGGTATTCCGAAAATGCAGCGTCGTGTTGCAGTGTCAGACGGTCGTTCAGATGTACAACGTCTCATTGATATTGACGGTGAACCGACTGTAGCAGGTCAATTTTTAATTACCACCAGTTACCAAGGCCAAGTGACAGCACTTGATCTTGCCTCACAACAAGTGATCTGGAGTAATGATGCGAGCAGTATTCAGCGTCCTGAAGTTGCAGGCAATGGTGTCTTTGTGACACAAACTGATGGTAAAATTGTGGCTTACGAAATTACCACTGGTCAAACATTGTGGGAAAATGACCAATTGCTTAATCGTAATTTGAGTAACCCAGTGATGTTAGGTCAAGACCTTGTGGTTGGTGATCTGGATGGTGTACTTCACTTAATCAACCCAGCGACAGGTGAGTTGGTTGGTCGTTCTAAAACCAGTGGTGAAGTACGTTCACTACGTGTAATTGACAATCAATTATATGTGTCGACACGTAAGGGTGCATTAAGCATTTGGCAGAACCGTTAATTTTTCTGCGGCTTATGTTAAAATAAGCCAAACCGTATTTTTAACGCGGGGGATTGAATCATCAATGCCCCGTGTTTTTATTTATTTTAGGCATTTATCCTATTTCCATTCTTCCTAAGCTTTCTGATGTTCAGACCAGACCAAACTGGCTGATCTGGAATAAAGGTTAATCTATGAAACCCGTAATTGCGCTCATTGGTCGTCCGAACGTCGGAAAATCAACGTTGTTTAACCAGATAACCAAGAGCCGTGATGCTCTCGTTGCTGACTTTGCCGGTCTGACTCGTGACCGTAAATATGGTGACGCGACTTATCAAAATAAATCTTTCATTGTCGTTGATACTGGGGGTATTGGCGAAACTGAAGGTGGTATCGATTCGTACATGGCAGAACAGTCAAAAACTGCCATTAATGAAGCAGATATTATTGTCTTCGTGGTCGATGCGCGCGCAGGCCTATTGGCATCTGATGAGCAAATTGCACGTGACTTACGTACGCTAGGTAAAAAAGTTTATCTTGTTGCCAACAAAGTTGATGGTGTTCATGCCGAAGCAGCTTTAGTTGAATTCTTCAAATTGGGTATGGGTGAACCACTTCAAGTGGCTGCCAGCCATGGTCGTGGTGTTCAGCAAATGCTTGAAGAAGTGTTAGCTGAAGTGCCTGAAGATGAAAGTGAAGAACAACACGATAAAGACACAGGCTTACGTTTAGCGATTATTGGTCGTCCAAACGTGGGTAAATCGACTCTAGTGAACCGTTTGTTGGGTGAAGACCGTGTGGTTGCATTTGACCAACCAGGTACTACACGTGACTCGATTTATATCCCATTTGAACGTGATGGCCGTAAATACACATTAATCGATACTGCGGGTGTACGTCGTAAAGGTAAAGTGGACGAAATGATCGAGAAATTCTCGATTGTGAAAACTTTACAAGCGATGAAAGATGCGCATGTTGTGGTTATTGTTGTCGATGCACGTGAAGGGATCGTTGAGCAAGACTTGCATTTGATCGGTTATGCGCTTGAAGCAGGCCGTGCGATGGTGATTGCCATCAACAAATGGGACAACATGTCTGACTACGACCGTAAACAATGTAAATTAGATGTTGAACGTCGTTTTGACTTTATTCCATGGGCAAAAATTCACTTAATTTCTGCACTTCACGGTACAGGTGTTGGTGATCTTTATCCATCGATCCACCGTGCTTATGATTCTTCGCATTTGAAAGTATCACCTGCGAAAATCACTCAGATCTTGAATGATGCAACTGATGCGCACCAACCACCAATGGTTCAAGGTCGTCGTATCAAAATGCGTTATGCGCATATGGGCGGACAAAATCCACCGACGATTGTAATTCATGGTAACAAGGTCGATAAAACGCCAAATGACTATCGTCGTTACCTAGAAAACGTGTTCCGTAAAGTTTATAAACTTGAAGGTACGCCAGTCAAAATTGAATTTAAAACCTCTGATAACCCATTTGAAGGTCGTAAGTCGCAAATCGATGAGCGTACGGCGGCACGTAAACGTCGTTATGTTCAGAAGTTCAAAAAGGCGGAAAAGAAATTCAAACGCTAAGTTTAGATGAACAAAAAAGCCTGCAGATATGCAGGCTTTTTTATTTCACTTTATTTATCTAAAAAGATGTAGAAATTAGTTTTTACACTTTTTAGCTTGGCGGTAAATATCAATATTATCCAGATTAGCTTGAGCAATTTCCATGGCTTGCTGTGCGCTGCTGCTATCCTGTTGTGTATTTTTATTGCCAGAAAAAGCTGTCGCAAATTGTCCCATACGCGCGGCTGTTTCAGATTGACCTGAAAATGCGGATAGCGCGTTGCCAGCAAGACCAGCCCATTTTGAAACTTGATTATTTTGCTGTGCAGACGCTTGGCTTAATGCCAGTTGCGATGCTTCCAATGTGCGTTCGAAAGTTTTACGTTCAACGCTCAGATCAGTGCAATCTAAGGTTTTTAAATAACTGGTGCTATAAACACTATTGTTGGTTTGGTTAGCTTGATTGAAATTTGAGGCATAGCCACGGTCTGCTTGAGCTACAGCATTGGCAGCTTCTTGACGGCTTTGATTCATACGCGCTTCAGCTTGGTCCATAATCGCGCCATTTTTGGCACCCATTACTGCAACAGCTGCATCCAATAAGCCTGCTTGAGCGAAACATGGTAGGACACAAAGTGAACTGATTAACGTGATTTTTCTTAGCATCTGATTTACCCCGAGTTTTAAATTAAAGTTATAAGAATCTAGAGTATTTTATCTAATTGAAGATGTATTTAAAATATTTATTATACTTAAGTATTTGAATATATTTATAATATTAAGTATTTCTTAAGTGGTTTGAAATATTTTTAAACTGAGTTTTAAAATCTCGATAAGTCAAAGGACCGATGCGCTCATCTGTATTGTGGTGTATTTTGTGTCGGAGAGTCGCATAAAATATAGCGTCATGGACGTAGTGTAAAAGATATTGGATCAATAACTTATGGCGAAAATTCAGCTTGAATATAGTGCAATTACTGACTTCTTTGTGGAGCCGCATGGCTTGAGTCGTCAAGAGGTAATTGCCGTGCGTAAACAAGCCATTTACCAATATCGAAATCAATTACTCGGGCAGCGGCTAAATAGGTCAGTTGAAAATTCAGATTTTTCAAAGTCTGCGTTTGGTAAGCCTTTTCTTCCGGATTTGCCACATTTTCATTTTAATCATAGTCATAGTCAGCAGCATTATGTATTGGCCAGCAGTGAAAAAATCGCCAATATTGGTGTGGATATTGAAGATTTAAATCGAAAAGTTCGTTTTGATGCGATGGCTCAACACAGCTTTCATCCCGAAGAATTGCTCAATTGGGACAGTTGTGAGCATGATCCTGATTTTTGGTTTAAAGTTTGGACCACCAAAGAGGCGGTACTTAAAGCGTCGGGTTTAGGGATTCGAGTGAACCTGAATGAACTGAATACGCAGTGTCATCTAGAGCAGAATGGTGGGATGTGTAGTCACCCCGCTATTGGCACTTTTGCTTATCAGAATATTCAACTGCCGCATGTGATGTTGACGGTGGCATGGCAAAGTGAACAATCTTGCCGAGGTTTTCATTTGCCTAATATTGAGTTGAATGTCTTATAAATCGGTATGAAATAAAATCATCATGAAAAAAGCCCTGTTCTGGCTGAACAGGGCTTTTTTTAAATCAATCTAAACTGGCTTTAGATTAGATTTTGCATTTTTTAGAACCTTGGTAGATACCAATGTTGTCGATGTTTGCTTGAGCAGCAGATTTGTTTGCTTGTTGAAGTTCAAGGTTGCCTGCTTCTGAAATATCTTGCTCACCAGCCAAGCTGTTTGCAATGTTGCTTGCACGAGCAGCTTTTTCAGAGTTACCACCGAAAGCAGCAAGAGCGCCACCCGCTAAACCAGCAAATTTGCTCAATGATTTGCCTGGCGCTTGAGCAGATGCTTGGATGTTTGCAATGTTTTTGTCAGCAGCTTCTAAAGAGCGCTTAGCATTCGCTTTTTCAACAGCAAGAGTTGCACAATCCATCGCTTTTAATTCTGAAGATGCGAATTGAGTTGTAGCAAAAGCAGAAATTGAAATAGAATAGGACTTACGCACTATTATTTAAAGATTCTCTGTGGTAGCAGATGATTTTTATCGAGAATAAAGTCATCAATGAAGCTTTTGATAATTGGTCTAAATAATTTCTTCTGCCAACGATATACATTT
>NZ_VPDB01000072.1:0-15055 GCF_013417925.1 Acinetobacter sp. YH12218 | reverse complement strand
GAAAATATATATCGTTGGCAGAAGAAATTATTTAGACCAATTATCAAAAACTTCATTGATGACTTTATTCTCGATAAAAATCATCTGCTACCACAGAGAATCTATAAATGATAGTGCGTAAGTCCTATACTTTTATAAATCTAATAAATAAATTAAATGAATGAATGAATGAATGAATGTGAGTTTTTAATTCACTTGCCCCACTTTCAACTTAATACATGGATTAAATGATAAAAACACAATATTTTGATTGCTTATTAATTCCACAATTCATCATTCACAAATCATCATTCACAAAGTTACTCATCCCACGCGATGCCCCTTTTATCCTTTGTGCTAAAAAATGCATAGATTCTGCTGTCAAAAAAGCGCAAAATTTTCAGCATAATTTTGCATGATCACTATAACTTTGGGACTGAATTTATGATGAAGACGACGATTGCACGAACTGCCTGTATTTTATCTAGCATGGCGTTTTGCCTGACCAGTTTGGACCTTTCAGCGAAAGAATATTACAAATGGGTGGATGCTAAAGGTTCAACGCATTACACCACCACGCCACCGCCAAAAAATGCGCAGCGTAAAGGTAAAGTAAATACCTATGGCGCAACAACGACTACGCAATCAACTCCAGCAAAAAACCAAGAAGAGGTTTCACGTGAAGCCGAACAGTCGAATGAACAAAATGAGCAACAAGCAGAACAACAACGCGAAGCCAATGCAGCACTCCGCCAAGCTCAAGCGGTAGCTGCCGCAGCACAATAATTCACGCCAAAGTCCTGCTATATCGACTTAAATTATTTACATCTAGGCAGCATCGCAAAATTCACTCTAGGCGTATTTTGCGCTATGCTGTAGCACAAACTTTTTAACCGTTATTTCTATTTACGTTTATGACTACTCACATTGACCCTGAATATCAAGCCAGTGCGATTGAACCTACAGTCCAACAAGACTGGGAAAATCGCAAAGCCTTCAAAGTTGCCGACCAAGTAGAAGGACCACGTCGTTATATCCTCTCTATGTTCCCTTATCCAAGTGGCAAACTGCATATGGGTCATGTGCGTAACTATACAATTGGTGATGTGATCAGCCGTTTCCACCGCTTACAAGGTGAAACTGTACTACAACCAATGGGTTGGGATGCTTTCGGTTTGCCTGCTGAAAACGCGGCAATTGCACATCAAGTCGCTCCTGCAAAATGGACTTTTGAAAACATTGATTACATGCGTAATCAGCTTAAAAAGTTAGGTCTTTCTGTAGATTGGGATCGTGAATTTGCAACTTGCACACCTGAATACTACCGCTGGGAACAATGGTTATTCGTACAGCTTTATAAAAAAGGTTTAATTTACCGTAAGCTTTCAACAGTGAACTGGGACCCAGTAGACCAAACTGTTTTAGCAAACGAACAAGTTGAAAATGGTCGTGGCTGGCGTTCTGGTGCATTGGTCGAAAAACGTGATATTCCAATGTACTACTTCCGCATCACTGACTATGCGCAAGAATTACTTGACGATTTAGAAACATTAAAAGACGGCTGGCCACAGCAAGTTTTAACCATGCAACGTAACTGGATTGGTCGCTCACAGGGTATGGAAATTACCTTCCCTTCAGCGAATCCAGACGTTTATGCAGATGGTTTAACTGTATTTACCACTCGTGCTGACACACTCATGGGTGTGACTTATGTTGCAGTTGCAGCAGAGCATCCAATGGCACTTAAAGCTGCGGAAAGCAATCCTGAGCTTGCTGCATTTATCGAAGAATGCCGTATGGGTTCTGTTGCAGAAGCAGACCTTGCGACTGCTGAAAAGAAAGGCATGGCAACAGGTTTGTCAGTTAAGCACCCAGTTACAGGTGAAGAAGTTCCTGTTTGGATCGCAAACTACGTCTTGATGTCTTACGGTTCAGGTGCGGTGATGGCGGTTCCATCACACGATGAACGTGACTTCGAATTTGCCAACAAATATGGCTTAACCATCAAGCAAGTGATTGATGCCAAAGGTGCAGACGATGCAGACTTTGACGCAACAATTTGGCAAGAATGGTATGGCTCTAAAGACGGCAAACTGGTGAATTCAGGCGAATTTGACGGCTTAGACTTACAAGGGGCGTACGATGCATTCCTTGCAAAATTAGAACCGACTGGACTTGCCAACTCGAAAGTTCAATTCCGTTTACGTGACTGGGGTGTTTCTCGTCAGCGTTATTGGGGTTGTCCAATTCCAATGATCAACTGTGAAAAATGTGGTCAGGTTCCAGTACCTGAAGAACAACTTCCAGTTGTATTGCCAACGGACGTGGTTCCAGACGGTTCAGGCAATCCACTCAACAAAATGCCTGAGTTCTATGAAACCACTTGCCCATGCTGTGGTGGCGATGCTCGTCGTGAAACAGATACTTTGGATACCTTTGTAGAATCATCTTGGTACTATGCACGCTATGCATCTCCAGATTTCACTGACGGTATGGTGAAACCTGAAGCGGGTCAAACTTGGTTACCTGTGAACCAATACATCGGTGGTGTTGAACACGCGATTCTACATTTACTTTATGCACGTTTCTTCCATAAATTGATGCGTGATGAAGGTGTGGTACAAGGTAACGAACCATTCACTAACCTTTTAACTCAAGGTATGGTGCTTGCGGATACTTACTACCGTGAATCTGAGTCAGGTAAGAAGACTTGGTTTAACCCTGCCGACATCGACTTAGAACGTGATGAAAAAGGCCGTATCATTTCTGCGAAATATCAAGGTGATGGTCAAGATGTCGTGGTTGGCGGTCAAGAAAAAATGTCGAAATCGAAAAACAACGGTATCGACCCGCAAGCGATTATTGATCAATACGGCGCAGATACTGCACGTGTATTCATGATGTTCGCTGCACCACCAGATCAATCACTAGAATGGTCTGACGCTGGTGTTGAAGGTGCAAACCGTTTCTTAAAACGTGTATGGCGCCTAGCAACAGGTTTCCTTGAACAAGGCAACTCTGCTGTAAACATCGACAAAGCGACACTTTCTACCGCTGCACAAGACTTACGTCGTAAAACACACGAAACCATTCAAAAAGTGGGTGATGACATTGCACGTCGTCATGCCTTCAACACCGCGATTGCTGCGATGATGGAACTTTTGAATGCAAACAATAAGTTTGAAGCCAAAGATGACAATGACGTTGCCGTTGCACGTGAATCAATCATTACCCTTCTAACTTTACTTGCTCCGTTTGCACCACATTTAAGCCAAACCTTATTGGCTGAGTTTGGTATCGAATTAACATCAGCACGCTTCCCTGCGGTAGATGAATCTGCGCTGACTCGCAATACACAAACGATTGTAGTGCAAGTGAACGGTAAACTTCGTGGCAAATTAGAAGTGTCTGTCGATGCCTCTAAAGATGACATTTTGGCACAAGCAAAAGCATTACCTGAAGTTCAACAATTCTTGACTGGTCCAACCAAGAAAGAAATTGTGGTGCCGAATAAATTAGTGAATTTGGTGGTTTAATTTAATCCCCCTAAATCCCCCTTTATAAAAGGGGGACTTCCCGCTTCCAAAAAAAAATCGGGTCTCCTCCCTTTTTTTAAAGGGAGGTCGGGAGGGATTAACAAACAATTCCCAAACAAAGCCCGTTGCCAGTCAACGGGCTTTGACTTTACAATCCACACAGGATTTCAACATTATCCCTTCGGGAAACAGAGGACACTTTATGCACTTGGTTCAACGTGTTGCTGCAATTGTATTAACTATGGGCCTGAGCGCAGGCATGGTCGGTTGTGGTTTTCATTTAAAAGGCACCAACCCTGCTGCTGTACCTGTAGCCTATTCCAATATGCGATTGGCACTTCCTGAAGATACAGATGACTTACATGAAAAGTTAGCGATTTATTTAGGCTCTGCAGGCGTGCAATTGAGCAATAATCAAAATGCCTATGTCTTACATGTGTTGGATTACACTCCACGTCGTTTAGAACTCAATGGTAAATTGGTTGAAACTTTATTGCGTTTGAATGTGACGTTCCAAATTGAAGATGCTCAAGGCAATCCTGTGACTGAACCACGTACATTGATGGCAACACGTAGCTACCAATACGACGTTGCAACCGTGAACACCGATGACCAAGAAGAAAAATATTTAAAACAAGTGATTATTGATGACATTGCACAACAGATCGTGCGCCAAATTTCATCAAACCGCTTACCGAAAGCAAATCCACTAACTGCACCGACCAAAGCTGAGTAATTTTGATTTATGAAACTTGACTATCTTCAGGCATTAAAACGTGTAGATGAAGCGCAAGGTGCCTGGGTGCTACATGGTCAAGAGCCATTACTCGAACAAAATCTCCTCGATGCATTTCGTAAGAGTTGGAACGTTCGAGAAATCGAGCGTCAACGGTATGACATTAGCTCTGCGGCCGATTGGAAAAATGTCTTTAATGCTTTAAACAGCTTGTCATTATTTTCTAGTCAACTGGCTATTGAGGCACATGGCAACATTAAACCCGATGCCAATGGGCTAAAACTGTTAAAAAGCTATTTGCAGCAAAATGAAAGCAACTTGCTGCTCGTGGTAATGCCGAAGCAAGATAGTGCGAGTTTAAAGACCAGTTTTTTCCAAACCATTGATGCCAATGGGGTCAATGTTGCACTGACTGCAAACTACCCTAAAGATCGTCAGCAAATCTTAGCCACCGAGGCGCAAAAGCTCGGCATTCAACTCGCCAATGATGCTTGGCAATGGCTAGAACAGCATCATGAGCATAACTTACTGGCTGCAAAAAATAGTTTAATGCGTGTCGCAGATACTTTTCCTGAAGCAGAGATGATTCAGATAGATCATCTGTACTCCTGCTTACAAGATCAGTCACGCTACACCACCTATGATTTAAACGATGCAATGCTGCAAGGCAATTTGGCGCAATCAATTAAAATTTTTCAATATTTGATTGCCTCTGGTGAGCCGATGTCACTTATTTTATGGAGTATCAGCAAGGAAATGCGCTTGCTGATGCAACTGTTTGAGCAACCACAAAATGCCTTACAAATTGGCATTTGGAAGACCAAGGTCGGGCTGTATCAACAAGCTTTACGCCGTTTAAATGCCAATGAGTTTTTGACGTGGCCTGCCCTGTTGTTACGTTTAGATGCCTCGATTAAAGGTTTGGGACATGAAAATGCCGAACATCTGATTATGCAAGCCATTGCTCAGATGTGCGGTAAAAGGTTATTTCCGTCCCTGTTGACTTAACTAAAAAAGCGAGCAAACCAACTTTTGCCTTTTTTCTGTTCCTGCGAGCGCAGATAGTGCAGCATATTGTCTCGCACTGAATCTACATAATCTTGATCATCATGCTGAATGTGATTAATCAGCCATTTAGACAATAAACGATATAAATCTTGTTCAACCGAAACACCATTTTCAAATTTGGTTCGATACTCATTCAGTCGCCTCACAAAATGCTCATGAATCCCACGATGAGACGGCAAATACTGATAATGTACCTGTTCCAATAAATTTTCTTCAAAGCTGAAATGCGATTGTGTATAGTCAATCAAATCATCCAAAACCTCTTTGATTTTCTCTCGACTGCCATTCACGAGGATTGCTTCCAACGTATTGATATAATCTAAAATCTGGCGATGTTGATTATCAATAACATCAATGCCGATATTATATTTTTCATTCCATTCCATATCTAACCCCGACTTATATTCCTATTTTATTTTGTATATTTAATGAAAAAAAACCACTTATCATTAAACCCATAATTTTTTTATGGGTTTTGATCTTAGCTGCATTTTTAGAACAAGACTATTGCAAAAAATCACACACGCTCAACAAAAACTGTGCACACTAAAGCACAAACACAATGCATATTTTTATTTTAATATCATTAACATAGGCTACAAAAAAGCTTTATAGCACCACTTTTTTTAATTTTCATTCAACTTTTTTCTAATTTGAAATTAGATTCAAATAAATAGGCATGAAATATGCTTTTTGTACTTTAATTGGCATTTAGTTACAGTTAAAAAATTATTTTACGCAGTAGAATGAGTCTGTTTACAGATTCTGCTAAGTCCCTTCATATCAATCGGAAAGCCTAAAGGGAAATAATAATCATTACTTCTTTGCTAAAATATTCACAATTTATCCGTATTTAACTCTTATAATTCAAATAACTTTCTTAACGCTTTACTGCCAATCATGCCAAAAATAAAACCAGCAAAATTGATCGTAGCCATCATCGCTGCTCTGGCGATCGCTGTCACAGCATGGCATTTTTTCAAACCAAAACAAGAGCAACCTCAGTACATTACGGCCGAAGTCAGCCGTGGGGATATTGAAAACTCAGTGCTTGCCACTGGTGTGCTTGAAGCAACTAAAATGGTCAGCGTAGGAGCGCAGGTTTCAGGTCAAGTAAAAAAAATGTATGTGCAACTTGGCGATGAAGTAAAACAAGGTCAATTGATTGCCCAAATTGATTCAGTGCGTCAGGAAAATGACCTCAAAACAGCCGAAGCCAGTATTAAAAATCAACAAGCGCAATTGGCAGTAAAAAATGCAAATTTAGCCAAAGTCGATGCTGAATATAATCGTCAACAAGCAATGTACGCTCAAGATGCGACTAGTCGTGCAGAACTTGAATCTGCGCTAGCAAGTTATAAAACTGCGCAAGCTGATATTGCAGCCATTAATGCACAAATCGAACAATCGCGCTTAACTTTAGCGACTGCAAAAGAAGACTTAGGCTATACACAAATTGTTGCACCAATGGATGGAACCATCGTGGCGATTGTGACTGAAGAAGGTCAAACCGTAAACGCCAACCAAAGTGCGCCAACCATTGTGAAATTGGCAAAACTCGACACCATGACCATTAAAGCTGAAATTTCTGAAGCCGATGTCATGAAAGTCCAAGAAGGTCAAAACGTCTATTTTACAACCTTGGGCGACAGTGAAACAAAACACTATGCTACCCTGCGCCAAGTTGAGCCTGCGCCAAACTCAATTAACACCGAAAGTAACAACAACACCTCTTCGTCTTCAAGTACTGCGGTTTACTACAACGCGTTATTTGATGTCCCAAATGAAGACGGCAAATTGCGTATCGATATGACCGCTCAGGTGTATATCATTTTAGATGAAGCCAAGAATGTCTTGACTGTACCTGCCGCAGCCGTTCAAACCTCGAACCGTCCACAACGTAGCCGAAATAATACGTCTACCGATGGTCAATCTGCTGATAAAAATGCCAACGCAGAAGCTAAATCGAACAAAGACCATCCAAATCGTCCTAAAGGTTTAGAACTGACTGAAGCTGAAAAAGCATTGGTCAAACAAGGTAAAGCGAGCGTTGCCATGGTACGTGTATTGCAAGCGGATGGTTCTGCGCAACCTCAACCGGTATTACTTGGTTTAAATAACCGTGTGACCGCACAAGTGATCCGTGGCTTAAAACAGGGTGACAAAGTCGTGATTGCCGACGGTTCTGATACTTCAAATGATTCAGCTAAACGCAGCAACCGTGGTGGTGCTGGCGGCCCAATGAGAATGTAATCATGAGTCAAAATCAGACACCTCTACTCGAGGTCAAGAATCTGACTCGTGAATTCCCTGCTGGTGAAAGCACAGTCCAGATTCTAAAAGGGGTTAATCTTGAGATTTACCCAGGTGAACTGGTGGCGATTGTAGGTCAGTCCGGTTCTGGTAAATCCACCCTCATGAATATTTTGGGGTGTTTAGATAAGCCAACCAATGGCAGCTACAAGGTCAAGGGGCGTGAAACGCGTGAACTTGAACCAGATGAACTGGCACAGTTACGCCGTGAATATTTTGGCTTTATTTTCCAGCGCTATCACTTACTCGGTGATTTGAATGCTGCTGGTAACGTCGAAGTTCCTGCAATCTATGCCGGTGCAGATGCAACCGAACGCAATGCACGTGCCAAGCAACTACTAACCGATTTAGGGCTGGGTGAGAAAACCCAAAACCGCCCAAGTCAACTCTCCGGTGGTCAGCAACAACGTGTATCGATTGCGCGTGCCCTCATGAATGGTGGCGATGTTATTCTTGCCGATGAACCGACCGGTGCACTAGATAAGAATAGTGGTATTGAAGTAATGCGGATTTTGCGCGAACTCAATGCCAAAGGTCATACCATTATTTTGGTCACGCACGACCATAATGTTGCAAAAAATGCGACGCGTATTATTGAAATTTCTGACGGTAATATCATCTCAGATCAGCCCAATGTGCCTGAAACAGATGATGAACCTTTAGAAAAGCAACAACTCGTTCCAAACACACAGAAAAAAACCTCAAGCTGGCGCTCTGCCGTTGACCGTTTAGGTGAAGCATTCCGTATGGCGATTTTAGCCATGAATGCACACCGGATGCGTACATTTTTAACCATGCTCGGGATCATTATTGGTATCGCTTCTGTGGTTTCTGTTGTGGCTCTTGGGAATGGTTCACAAAAGCAGATTTTAGAAAATATCAGCAGTTTAGGTACCAATACCATCACGGTGTATCAAGGTCGAGGCTTTGGTGATAACTCAAGATCATCGCAAGTAAAAACATTGGTTCCAGCCGATGCGACGGCCCTTGCGGAACAACCTTATGTCGATGGCGTTAGTCCTTCGGTCAATTCATCTGTCACAGCACGTTTTAAAGACACAGAAGCGTCGACCACAGTGAATGGCGTGAGTGAAGATTTCTTCTATGTCAAAGGAATGAGCTTCGCTTCTGGTCAACCTTTTGATAAAGAAAGTGTGACTGAACAAGCTCAAGATGTGGTGATTGATAACAACACCAAAAACACCTTCTTTGCTGATGGCACCAACCCTGTGGGTCAAGTGATTTTATTAGGCAGTGTGCCGAGCCGTATCATTGGCGTGATCGAAGAACAAAAAAGCATGATGGGCAACTCAGATAGCCTGAATGTGTATTTGCCTTATTCAACGGTTATGAGTCGTATGCTGGGGCAGTCGAATGTGCGCAGCATTATTGTCCGAGTGAAAGATGAATACCCAAGTGCCGCTGCTGAAAACGCCATATTAAACTTGTTAGTGCAACGTCATGGCGCGCAAGATGTCTTTACACAGAACTCCGATAGTATCCGCGAAACCATTCAACAAACCACGGCAACAATGACCCTATTAGTGTCTGCGATTGCGGTGATTTCATTGATCGTCGGTGGTATCGGGGTCATGAACATTATGTTGGTTTCTGTGACTGAGCGTACTCAAGAAATTGGTGTGCGTATGGCCGTGGGCGCCCGTCAAAGTGACATTCTGCAACAGTTCCTGATTGAGGCTGTATTGGTATGTATCTTAGGCGGTGTACTTGGAGTTTTATTATCTTTGGGTATTGGACAATTGATTAGTCATTTTGCCGGTGGAACATTCCAAATGGCCTATTCAACGACATCTATCGTTGCTGCATTTGTCTGCTCAAGTATGATTGGTATTGTGTTTGGCTTTATTCCTGCACGTAATGCCGCACAGCTTAACCCTGTCGATGCGCTTTCTCGCGAATAAGGAAATAATGATGCAAATGACGTTAACTAAACTTGCAAGTGCCTTCATTCTTGGAAGTAGCTTAGTCGGCTGTGCCGCTGTGGTTAAGACGCCGTATGAAGCTCCTGCAACACAAATCCCGACGCAATTTCAAAATGCGAAAGCCATAAGTCAGCAAGTTCATGCAGATACTTATGCTGACCAATGGTGGACATTGTTTAATGATGCTCAATTAAACCAGTTGGTGAATCAAGTTTTAGCGGCCAATACAGACCTTGCTGTAGCAGGTATTAATTTACAGCAAGCTCGACTACAAGCAGGTTTGGCTAAAAATAAACAAGGGCCACGCGTGAGTTCAAGTGTTTCAACTGGACATAACTTTGACCTTAACTCAGGTGATGACTCATCAAAAGGTGTATCACTCAGTGGTGGCGTTAGTTATGAAGTAGATTTATTTGGTCGTTTGGCTAGCCAGACTGAGGCCGCAAAATGGGAAGCTTTAGCGACTGAACAGGACCTACAAGCCACTGCCCAAAGCTTGATTGCAACAACAGCAAACCTATATTGGCAACTTGGGTATTTAAATGAGCGCTACAGTATTGCGCAGAAAAACTTAGCCAGTACGCAAAAAACCTATGACTTGGTCAAGGTGCAATATAAAGCCGGTGCTGTGTCAGGTTTAGATCTAACGCAAGCAGAACAGTCGGTCCAAAGTCAAAAAGCGACCTTAAGCCAAATTGCCCAACAAAAAGTGGAAACACGTACTGCATTGGCTGTGTTATTACATCAACCTGTACAGCAACTGAATATTGCTGAGCCACAGCGTTTACCTCGAATTGCATTACCGACGATTGCAGCAGGTTTACCTGCCGAGTTGTTGTCTCGCCGTCCAGATTTACAAGCGAGCGAGTTAAGATTACGTAAAGCTTTGGCAAATAAAGATGCAACGAAAGCGAGTTACTACCCTTCAATTAGTTTGACTGGCAGTTTAGGCTCGAGTAGTACCTCTTTGAGTAATTTATTACAAAACCCTGCTTTGGCTTTGGGTGCAAGTTTAAGTTTACCTTTCTTGCAATATAACGATATGAAGAAAGACCTTGCGATTAGTGACTTAGACTATGAAAAAGCCATTATTCAATATCGTCAGACCTTGTATCAGGCTTTTGCCGATGTGGAAAATGCACTGTCTAATCGTACTGAGTTAAGTCAACAAGTTGTATTGCAAGAGCGTAATGTACAGCTTGCAGAAAAGACTGAGCGTTTGACTGAAGTTCGTTATCGTAATGGTGCAATTGCGTTGAAAAACTTGTTAGATGCACAGGAAACCACACGTAATGCTCGATTGTCTTTGGTTCAGACCAAGCAGAGTCAATACAATACTTATGTGACGTTAATGCAAGCTTTGGGTGGAAGTCCGATTAAGCAATTGCCTTAAACCCTTTACATATAAAAAAGCCCGAAAGGGCTTTTTATTTATCCATCATTTTAAACATCGTAAATTCAAAATTATCTTTTGCGCTGATTTCCTCTGGGCGCTCTAAATCCATTTTGTTTTTTCGTACTACATCTTCATGCCAAACGGGCAATGGTTTGATATGCAATAAAATTCTTCGTGCAACAAAGTTACACACATCAAATGGATAAGCAAATAAAGCTGGAACCCAATTATAATGATAAATGATTCGAAATGATTTCCATGTATCTCTCCAACTTTCTTTTGCACCCACGACCTTTTGACAATAGGTTAGTTGGGTAAACGGATCGATGGTACCGTACATAGGATGCGGTTTCGGATAAAGCTCCTCTGGTCCTTTCATCATAAAATGACAAATAAAAGTCCATAAACCTTGAGTACGAAATATTCCAATCATTGGAAAGCCAATCACAAAGGTATGTTTCAATATGCCGTCTTCAACGATATGTGCCCGAAGCTCTCGTAATGGAATGCCAGACAACCCAAAACTACTGCCCATAATATAAACTACATCTGTCCATTTCTTTTCTATATATTCTTGATCATTAATATAGAAAAAAACTTTACCTGTTTTTCTATTAAAAAGAACAGGCTTACAAATAGGTTGTTTATGATCATATTTAAAGTAAGGACGTAGAAATGCAACACAAGGAAGTCCTATTACAAAAAGTACAGCTATAAGAAAAAAAAAGCCTCTCCTACACTAGAATTATCAAGAAAAGAAAGAATACCAATGTAGTAAAATAAAAATAAAAATAATGGAAACATTGGAATTAATAAACTTATTCCTTTTCCTAACCTTGCATAAGATTGATCAATCAATTCGATATAATCATCATTCATGCTAATAAATGACCAATTATGATTACGTTTAGAATCATTTTCTGGTTTAAGTAGAACGTCTCCTTCATCTAACTGAGAAAAAGGAATATTCTGCTCAAACACATCATAACTAAAGACGTGCTTTTTAACTTTACTTTTCATATTAATTGTATACCGAATTTAGGCCCAACATTTGTTGTTGAATAGTATCAAACCTAATTATACTTTGATCCGTTGATAATAAACATTTACGAATCCATTTTTGGATATCATTATCTTGCTTGGGCAGAATATTTAATTAAAGATAAATAGACTTTTTCATTTCTTATCAGAATAATCCTCAGGATAAGGATCATCTTTAATAACTTTTCGATAATCATAAATAGATTCTAAAATTAATTTCTCTGATGTATCTTCATGTCGTGCAGTAAATAGATATATTTCTTGAGGATTTTTAAAGCCATACAGATCAAAAACTTGTTCAGAGTTTTCACTGAGATATATTAACGAAGCTGCGGAACTTTTAATAATTTACATAAATAAAAAATAAAAAGTAAAAATCGCAGAAAAGAATATTAAAAAATTTACTAGATCAAAATTTTGAGGGAGTACAATGGCTTTGTTGAACAAACCTATCTGTAAAGGCTTTTTCAGCGATATAATTTTCAAATGAAGAAACCTACACACAAAATCTAGCGCACAACCAATTGGCCCGCATATAACCGAGCACTCATGAGTCGCGGAAATATTGCCCTTTGGTTTGATCCTGCTAGGCAATGGTATGCGCCATCAAAAGGCAAACAAGGGCGAAATCAAACCTACTCCGACGCAGCCATCCAATGCTGCTTAATAATTAAATCCTTATTTCGTCTGTCTTTACGTATGGTTACTGGCTTTGTGCAAAGTCTGATTAAACTCTGCGGATTAAATTGGATAGCTCCAGATTACACCACACTGTGCAGAAGACAAAGGCATATCGATATTGCAATTTGCTATCAAAAAAGTAGTGGTGGTCTCCATCTACTCGTAGACTCTACTGGCCTAAAGTTTTTAGGTGAAGGTGAATGGAAGCGTAAGAAACATGGATCTGAATATCGTCGCCAATGGCGTAAGCTTCATATTGGTATCGATGCCGAAACCCTTCAAAGACGTGCTGTACAACTCACCGCAAATAATGTCAGTGATTCACAGGTACTGGAAGATTTACTTGCTCAAATCCCTTTAGATGAACAAATCGATTCTATCTATACAGATGGTGCTTATGACACAAAACGATGCCGTCAGGTCATTGCAGATCGGCAAGCACATGCGGTGATTCCACCTAGAAAAAATGCGAAACCATGGAAAGATACAAAGAGTAGCTCGCTAGAGCGAAATGAATTACTTCGAACAGTTACACGTTTAGGCAGGACACTATGGAAAAAATGGTCAGGCTATCATCGGCGAAGTTTGGTTGAAACTAAGATGTACTGCATTAAATTTTTAGGAGATAAACTCAGTGCAAGGAGTTTTGATAGCCAAGTGAATGAGATCCATGCACGTGTAGCAGTCCTTAACAGATTTACGGAATTAGGTCGACTACTTACCCAAGTTACGCCTTAAATTTGGCTTAATTAGGGGCGCTTTACCTTTCAAATCTTTGTGCAACAAATCCCATTACGATTTAAGATTGTTTGGTACAAATAATCAGCAAAATGTAGCTATTTTTTTGATTTATAAAAGATATCTAATATTTCCTCCTAATAAATATAATTAAAAATCACACATCTTTTTATTAAATGGAATTGTGATCAATTCCTTTTCTTTTAAATTAATATACTTATACTCATACACAATATCCAAATTAGATAAGATAGCAATTGATTCACAAATTTCATCTATCTTTGGCTTAGAATAATAATATTTTCTCATATCAGCCGCTTGATAATCACTAATACTTTCAAATGAAACCATATAAATATAGGTTAATTTATTATCAGAAAATTTAAAATCCACCCATCTAGTATAATTATCTACATTCACAGGTAGTTTACTCTTCTGCTCACCAACATACTCTCTTACTAACTTTAACTCATTTTGCACCTCATTTCGATCAACATCCACACCATTCACAACCTTATTTTCAGTACATGAACTAAGCTGAAATGCAAATAAAAAAAGTAAAAATAATTCAATCTTTTTCATATTAAATCCTAACTAGTCATTAAATATATCATTACGACAAGAAATGTAAAAATTAATATTCCACGCCCTATTATCTCACCATAAGGACTATCTTCATGTATTTTACCCAACAAAACAAATGAATCATTCAAAATTGAAGACACTAACAAATATAAGAATATTAAACTACCTAGAATATTATCAAAAGATAATGGTCTCATAAAAAATAATAGTAGAATAAAATATAAAACAACCACAAAACATAAACATTGACACCTATACTTAAAAACAATGTTTAATATTAGTTTTTCCAAAATCATCCCTTCATTATTCATAAATCAGTTACCTTAACCCACTTAAATCATATGGATCTTGTGGAATTATAGGGTAGTATGGCGGGACTATTCTATAAACAGGCCCCCAATTATTAGATTTCTCAATCACGTGGTCAACTACAGCACCCGCTGTTTTATCAGCATATGTAGCATATCCATTTTCAATTTTTTTCTTTGCTGAATCACTTAATTCAGGCATTTTACTTGCTTGCTTACCTGCTACTTTTCCAACTTGACCTGAAATAATTACTGTTGCGGCCTTTTGTAACATATTTTTTTCATCATCCAATGCCACACTTGCAATATCTAAACCTGTGCCGACCCCTGCTATGACAGGGGCAGCTGGAGCACAAACTACCGTTAAACCACATGCTAAGCTTGTATATGTTGTACCGCTTGGTAAATTACCAAGTTCCTCTGAAACTTGTTTTTTTGTTATTTGTTTTTTAGGTTTACTTCGTTCTTGTGTCTGTTTCTTAATTTGATAATCTGCTGCCAACCCCAACGGATCCACCCATTGATTCGGGTCTTTTACATACGAAGAATTGTTTAAACCACCAAATAGTCCAATCGGATCCTTACTCACATACCTTGCACTATGCGGCTCATAATAACGGTAACGGTTATAATGTAATCCAGTTTCACTATCGTAATATTGCCCTTGGAAACGAATATTGGTTTGCTCAAGTAAATTATGAGAAGCCTTTATTTCTAAAGCTTCACCCCAT